>NZ_JBEPTL010000005.1:0-197058 GCF_040549465.1 Glaciihabitans sp. UYNi722
CGAAGCGAGCAGCCTGGCGTCGGCCGGTCTCCGGGCGGCGGCCCGGCGGCCGGGGCGTGCGCGGCGCGCGGGGGGGGGGGGGGGGGGGGGGCGGGCGGCGGGGGGGGGGGGGGGGGCGGCGGGGGGGGGGGGGGGGGGCCCGGGGGGGGGGGGGGGGGGGGCGGGGGCCCCCCCCCCCCCCCCCCCCCCCCCCACCCCCACGGCTCACGCGCCGCCGCAGTTACTCCGCGAGCAACTCCCGCACCCGCGGGGCGACGACAGTACCGTAGAGCTCGATGCTCGTCATGAGCTTCTCGTGGGAGAGCGTGCCGTTGCTGTACTTGAGGTCGAAGCGATCGAGGCCGAGAGTTTTCGCGGTCGTGGCGATCTTCTGGGCGACGGTCTCCGGCGATCCGACGTAAAGGGAGCCGCTGTCGGCCTCCTGCTCGAAGGATTCGCGGCTCATCGGACCCCAACCGCGCTCCTTGCCGATGCGATTGGTCATCTCTGAGTGGTGTGGCCAGAGCTCTTCGCGGGCCTGATCGTCGGTCTCGGCGATGTGTCCGGGGGAGTGGACGCCGATGGCCGGTGTCGGCTGTTCGAACTGCGCGAGCGCGCGGTGGAACAGGTCGACGTAGGGCGCGAAGCGGGCAGGATCGCCGCCGATGATCGCCAGCATGAGGTTGAAACCGTAGCGGGCGGTGCGCACCACAGACTCCGGGCTGCCGCCCACGCCGATCCAACTCCTCAGCAGGCCGTTCGCCAGCGGAGGGAAGACCCGCTGCTCGGTGAGCGGCGGACGCGTGGCTCCTGACCAGGTAACCGGATGCTGCTTGCGCACCTCAGCGAAGAGTTCGAGCTTCTCCTCGAACAGCTGCTCATACTGGCCGAGGTCGAATCCGAAGAGGGGGAACGACTCGGTGAAGGAACCGCGGCCGAGGATGACCTCCGCGCGGCCGTTCGAGATGCCGTCGAGCGTCGCGAACCGTTCGAACACCCGGATCGGGTCATCCGAACTGAGCACTGTCACGGCGGTGCCGACGTGGATGTTCTCGGTCTTCGCGGCGATCGCGGCGAGCACGACCTCGGGAGCGGAGACCGCGAAGTCTTCGCGGTGGTGTTCACCGACCCCGATGTAGTCGAGACCGACCTGATCGGCGAGCACACCCTGCGCCACCAGGTTGCGCAGCACCTGCGCGTAGGGGAGTTTGCCGCCGTCTGCGTCGTTGGTGACGTCTCCGAAAGTGTCGAGTCCGAACTCGAGTTGCTGTGCCATTACCTGCCTCTGTTTCTATGCGAATGCATGAAACCCTAACCGCCGGCTCCGGAGCACTATTCCTTCAGCAGCGCGTGGCAGCGCTCGAGGCGCTCGTGCCACCATGCGGTGCGCTCGGCGTCGGCCGCGTAGCGATCGAGCAGCGCGGCGTCGGGCACGACCCGTCGAACATCGATCGCGCCCTCGACCGGTACCAGCGAATCGGAGGTCACGTCGGCGGCAAGCAGGCTCACCGTGGCGAGTCCGCAGTCGTACGGCAGCTCGCTCACGGCGGCTGCGAGATACAGCCCCATAGAGATGCCGACCGAGGTCTCCAGGGCGCTGGAGATCACGACGGGGAGCCCGGCCTCATCGACGATCGACAGGGCGCGGTGGATGCCACCGAGCGGTTGCGCCTTGATCACCAGCAGGTTTGCGGCGCCGGCCCTTGCCACCTCGAGCGGGTCGCTCGCCTTCCGCACGCTCTCGTCTGCGGCGATGGACAGGCCCATGTATTTGACGCGCTTGCGGATGTCGGCGAGCTCGTCGACGGTCGCGCAGGGCTGTTCGATGTATTCGAGGTCGTAGGGAGCGAGGGCGTGGATAGCGTGTTCCGCTTCGTCCACGTTCCAGCCGGCATTCGCGTCGAGGCGGATACGCCCCTCTGCGCCGAGATACTCGCGTGCGGCGGCGACGCGCGCCACGTCATCCGCCAGCGTCTGTCCGGCTTCGGCCACCTTGACCTTGACCGTGCGGCAGCCGGGGAACTGGTCGAGTATGACGGCAACCTTGGCCGCGTCGACCGCGGGCAGCGTGGCATTGACCCGGATGCCGCTGCGGAAGATAGGCGGTGCTGCCCTCCACCCGAAGTCGATGGCGGCGGTCAGCCAGGCCGACGACTCCTCGTCGTCGTACTCGAGGAACGGCGAGAACTCCGTCCAGCCCTCAGGACCCTCGAAGAGCGCGACCTCGCGGGTCTCGACGCCACGGAACTTCTGCCGCAGCGGCAGCGAGACGACGCGGGCGGAAGCGAGGATGTCTGACAGCGGCGGCAACATGCCTCCAGTCTGTACCAGCCGGGCTGCCATATCCTGAACCCATGTCGATCGATGCAATGCCAGCCGAAACATCCTCGGCCGAAACGTGGTCACAACGCCTTCCTCGCTGGTTCGGCCTGACGACTCTCGTCTTCGCGGTGCTGGTCGTCGTGCTGGAGGGTGTGGCGATCGGCGTCGGCAGCGGTCGGGACTGGACCGCTGCGACCGCGCTGGCCTGGGTGGTGATCGTGCTGACCATCGTGAGTTTCCTCGCCGGGCTGGCCGCCGTCATCCTGAACGTCGGCCGCTGGTGGGGCGTGGCGGCGATGGCGCTGAGCGTGGTCGGCAATCCTCTCGTTCTGGTCTGGCTGTTCGCTGCACTCGACGGCTCGTAGGCTGAGGTCATGCCTCACGTCTCCGACCTCTTCGATGCGAGCGCCTGGGCTTCGGTCGACGGCTTCGACGCACTGACCGACGTCACCTACCACCACGACACCGCAGGCCGCGTTGCCCGCGTGGCCTTCAACCGGCCGGAGGTGCGCAACGCCTTCCGCCCCCAGACGGTGGACGAGCTCTATCGCGTGCTCGACGACGCGCGCCAGAATCCGCGGATCGGCGTCGTGCTGCTCACCGGCAACGGGCCGAGCCCCACAGACGGCGGCTGGGCTTTCTGCAGCGGAGGCGACCAGCGCATCCGCGGCCGTGACGGATACCAGTACGCTGACGGTTCCAGCGGGCCGGGCCGGCTGCACATCCTCGAGGTGCAGCGGCTCATCAGGTTCATGCCCAAGGTCGTCATCGCCGTGATCCCCGGCTGGGCGGCCGGCGGCGGCCACTCGCTGCACGTTGTCTGCGACCTCTCGATCGCCTCCCTCGAACATGGCAGATTCAAGCAGACGGATGCCGACGTCGGCTCCTTCGACGGCGGTTACGGCAGCGCCTACTTCGCCCGCCAGGTCGGGCAGAAGTTTGCGCGCGAGGTCTTCTTCCTCGCCCGCGAGTACGACGCCCAGCGTGCCTACGACAGGGGTGCGATCAACGCCGTCGTGCCGCACGCGGAGCTCGAGACCACGGCGATCGAGTGGGCCAACGAGATCATGGGCAAGTCGCCGACGGCCATCCGCATGCTCAAGTTCGCCTTCAACGCGGTGGACGACGGTATGGTCGGCCAGCAGGTGTTCGCCGGCGAGGCCACCAGGCTCGCCTACGGCACCGACGAGGCAGTCGAGGGCCGTGACTCCTTCCTCGAGAAGCGCGAACCCGACTGGTCACCGTACCCCTGGCAGTTCTAGCCATGACCCGGCAGCTTCGGGTCGTTCCCGCCGAAGACCCCGATCTGGTGTTCCGCGCGCTGCGGGAGGCGCTCGCTGGCGGCGATTCGATCCTGCCGGGCACCCCGAGCTCTCCGGTCCAACAGGCGGTCGAGCAACGGATCGCGCTCGTGGTGGAGACGAGCGGTTCCACCGGCACACCCAAGAGGGTGGCGCTGAGCTCCGACGCGCTGCTGGCGAGCGCAGCGGCATCCGACACCGCGCTCGGCGGCCCAGGGCAATGGCTGCTCGCGCTGCCCACCCATTACATCGCCGGGATCAACGTGCTGGTGCGCTCGCTCGCCGCACAGACCGAGCCCATCGTGCTGCCGCAAGGGCACTTCGATCCGCGCGACTTCGCCGCCGCGAGCACCCTGATGGATGCAGAACTGCGATTCACCTCGCTGGTTCCGGCCCAGCTGGCGCGCCTCGTTTCTGTAGGGGAGGAAGACCTGAGCGTGCTCGAACAGCTCCGTCGCTTCGACCGTATGCTGATCGGCGGGCAGGCACTTTCGCCGAATCTGCTGACCCGCGCCATCGAGCTGGGCCTCAACATCACCCGCACCTACGGCTCGAGCGAGACCTCGGGCGGCTGCGTCTACGACGGCGTGCCCATCGGGTCCGCCCAGGCGCGCATCGTCGACGGACAGGTCGAACTCGCCGGACCGATGCTGGCCGAGGGCTATCTCGGGGACCCGGAGCGCACGGATTCCAGCTTCCACCAGGCGGACGGCCATCGCTGGTATCGCACCGGCGACACGGGCGAGGTCGTCGACGGCGTACTCTCGGTGACCGGTCGGCTCGACGGTATCCTCATCTCCGGCGGGGTGAAGGTGTCGCTCGCGGCGATCGAGAGAGCCGCGCATTCGATTGCGGGACTCGCGGATGCCGTGGCTGTCCGTGCGCCGAGTGCAGAGTGGGGCGAGGTCGCCGTGCTGTTCTCCACGGGATCGGCGCGACTCGAGGATCTGCGCACCGCCGTCGCGGCCGCTCTCGGTCGGGCCTCGGCGCCGGCCGCGTTCATCCACCTCGACGAGCTGCCGATGCTGTCAAGCGGCAAGCCGGATCGCGTCACGCTTGGCGAATTGGCAGCTGGCTGGGAAGGCGCGGCGTCAGCCCCTCAGTAGGATTTGTGCGTGGCTAACGCGAGCAGACCCGTCCAGAAACGCATCGATCCGTCGAAGGTTCCCGCTCGCTCCAAGGGCGGCCGGCCGGGCGGCCAGCCGCCGCGTAACGCGGTGAAGAAGGCGACCTTCAGCGACTGGGTGGGCGGGGCGCGATTGCGCACGCTGCCGATCGCCATCGCGCCGGTCGCGCTCGGCACGGCATCCGCGTTCCTGATTTCCAGTCCTGGCTGGCACTGGGTGCGCGCGCTGCTCGCCCTCGCGGTAGCTCTCGGCCTGCAGATCGGCGTGAACTACGCCAACGACTACTCCGATGGTGTGCGCGGCACCGACCGCTATCGGGTCGGCCCGTCGCGGCTCACCGGCTCCGGTGCGGCGAAACCCCGCACAGTGCTGATCGTGGCTCTCGTGTTCTTCGCCCTCGGCGGCATCGCGGGGCTGATCCTGGCGATCCTCACCGGCTATTACTGGCTGATCGCCGTGGGCGTCGTCTGCATCGTCGCCGCCTACTTCTACACCGGCGGGAAACGGCCATACGGCTATTTGGGTCTCGGTGAGATCTTCGTCTTCGTGTTCTTCGGCCTCGTCGCGACCGTGGGAACCACGTTCACTCAGGTGGGCTCGGTCAACATCGAGAGCTGGTTGTCCGCGGTGTCGGTCGGCTTCCTCGCCTGCGCTGTGCTCATGGTGAACAACCTGCGCGATATCGAACAGGACAAACTGGCGAAGAAGCGCACCCTCGCGGTTCGAGTCGGCAGTCTGGCCGGCCGCATCCTCTACGCGGTCTTCATGCTCATCCCGTTCGCGATCCTGGTGTTCTTCTCGCTCTTCTACGACAAGGCGCCGTTCGTCTACTTCACCCTGCTCGCGGCGCTGCCGGCGATCGTGATTACCCTGACCGCGAAGACGGCGCCAGAGCTGATCCTCGCGCTGAAGCTCACCACTCTGACCGTGCTCGTCTTCGGGCTAGGGCTTGCGGCCGCCATCGCCTTCTAGGTTCTCGTCGATGCGGTCGAGCATCTCGTTCTCGACGTCGTTGTCCGTGTCCGTGTCTTTGCGGGTGCGGATGTTCTGGATGCTCTTTGCCACGGCGTCGCGCTGGTTGCGCAGGAAGATGTACGAGAAGCAGAAGCCGATCACGGCCGCGGCGATGGTGGCGATGATGAAGTTCAGCCCGACCAGAACGAGTACGACGAGCGCCACAGCGAAGACGCCCACACGAATGAGGGAGTACAGAAGCCACTGGCGCGAATACACGGCCACCAGTCTAAGCACCGCTGCCTGAGGGTCCGTCGGCGGTGCACAGGAATGCAGCTTAGAATCTGCACATGGCAAGGGTGTATCTCATCGTAGGAATCATCTCCCTCGCGTTCACGATTTTCTCTTTCATCGACTGCATCAGGACGCGTGACGAAGACGTGCGCGGCCTGCCGAAGATCTTCTGGGCGATCCTGATCGTGCTGCTCTCACCGTTCGGCGGCATCCTCTGGTTCGCGCTCGGCAAGGAACGCTACTCACGCAGCCACGCGCAGGTGCAGGCGAACAGCGGTCCGGTCGCGCCGGACGACGACCCGGTCTTCCTCCGCCAACTCGGTGAAGACAAGGCTCGCGACGAGCGCATCCGCGAGCTCGAGGCGCGTCTCGCCGAACTTGACGACGACCAAGACACAACCAAGAACTAGTGCCGGGTTCGAACCCGGCGACAGACTTCTCGGTCGCCGTTCTCGGCGAGCTGATCCGTCGTGGCGTGCAGCAAGTCGTGCTCTGCCCCGGTTCGAGATCGCAGGCGCTTTCCCTGGCCGCCGCCGCCTTCGACGACGCGGGCCTCGTACGACTGCACGTGCGCATCGACGAACGGGTCGCCGGATTCCTCGCGCTCGGGCTCGCCGTCGAGACGGGTACCCCGGTCGTCATCATCACCACCTCGGGCACCGCGGTGGCAAACCTGCACCCAGCGGTCCTGGAGGCGCGTCACTCCGGCGTCCCGCTCATCCTGCTGACCGCGGATCGACCGCCGGAACTACGCGGCATCGGATCCAACCAGACCACTGAGCAACTGGGCATCTACGGATCGGCTGTCGGCTGGCTGCGCGAGGTCGAGGCACCGAGCGCCACCGGCTTCGACCCCGAGTACCCGGGCGAGCTCGCGCACGAGGCCTACTCGGCAGCGGCCGGGCACTCCTCGAGTCCGGGGCCTGTCCAGCTCAATATGGGCTTTCGGGAGCCGCTCTCCGGCCCGGTCGGCACGCTCCCGCCGCTCGGTCCGCACGCCTGGCCGGCGGCGCGTGTTACCAGCCCTGTCGCTGTCGATCACGCGCCCAACACCGTCGTCATCGCCGGCCACGCCGCCGGACCGGATGCCGAAGCCCTCGCCCGGTCCCTCGGGGTCCCACTGCTCGCCGAGGTGTCGAGCGGCTCGCGGTTCGGTCCGAACCTCGTCGTCGCCTATCGCGAGTTGTTGAATGACGTCGAGTTCGGCGGACGGGTGCGACGCGCCTTCGTCTTCGGGCATCCCACCCTCAGCCGCGAGGTTCCGGTGCTGCTGCAGCGGGACGGCGTCGAGGTGCACATCGTGCGCGGCTCCGCGGCCGAGGCGTACAACCCCGGGCACCGTGCTGCCAGCATCGATGAGGCAGTCGCCCACAATGGCGCGCCGGATGACTCCACCGAGGCCCGCGCTTGGCTCGGCAGTTGGGTGCACGCGAGTCGCGGCATCCTCGATGCCGATGCCGATGCCGCTCCGCTGCTGTCTGGTGATCGTCCTGGCGACTTCGCCCGGGAACAGCTGGCCGCCTTCCGCGAGCCCGTCACCCGGCGCATGCTCGTCGAAGCGGTCTGGCGCTCCAGCTGGCCGCACGACAGGCTCGTGCTCGGGGCATCCCGACTGATCAGGGTCGCGGATGCGGTGCTGCCGGGCAAGAAGATCCCGGTTCACGCGAACCGTGGCCTCGCTGGCATCGACGGGACCATCGCGACCGCACTGGGAATCGCCATGGCGAGCCAGCCCGGAGCCGGTGCCGCGGGGGTCACCCGCGTTCTGCTCGGCGACCTCGCCACGTTGCACGACGCGGGGGCTCTGCTGTTCGGTGTCGGCGCGGAGAAGCCGCGCATCCAGGTGATCGTGGGCAATGACGGTGGCGGCACCATCTTCGACAGCCTCGAGGTCGCTGCGACCGCCCCCAAGGACGCCTTCGACCGCGTGCTTTACACGCCACAGTCCGTCGACTTCGCCGCGCTCGCCGCGGCCTACAGCTGGGAGTACCGCCGTGCGACGAATCGCGGGGAGCTGGACGAAGCGCTCTCGGCGACCGACGGCGCCACGCTCATCGAAGTGCCGCTGTCGCGCTGAAGCGGACGCTCACGCGCCCGCCCGCCCGTCTGAGCGGTATTGCGCGCTCAGCGCCGTCGAGTCGTCGAAAATGGCTGATTACTGCGCGCTGTGGCGCCATTTCCGACGACTCACGAGACGTGGGACGTGAGGGCGACGGCGAGAAAGGAAGGGCGCAAGAAAGTGTGAGGACTGCGCGCGCGGTAAACGCGGCGCACGGGTAACATCGGCCCATGGCACACTCTGCGTGGAAATCCAGTCCCAGCGAGCTCTTAAAGGTCGGGCAGGGCTTCGTGATCGCCGACGTCGACACCTCCTCGACTCCCGGCATCGAGGGAAGCAAGAAGGCCGGCGAGAAGATCCTCGAGGCGAATGGCGCAGAGCTCAACGAGTTGCAGGAGCGGCTCTGGGCCGAGAGTCGGTATGAAGGCAAGCGATCGTTGCTGCTTGTGCTGCAGGCGATGGACACGGCGGGCAAGGGTGGCATCGTTGAGCACGTCATCGGTGGTGTGAGTCCGGAGGGGATCAGCGCCTACGCATTCAAGAAGCCGACGAAGGAGGAGCTCTCCCACGACTTCCTCTGGCGGGTGCGCAAGAAGCTTCCGCCGCCCGGCATGGTGGGCGTCTTCGACCGCTCCCACTACGAGGACGTGCTCATCGGTCGGGTGCGCAACCTTGCAGAACCCGGGGCGATCGCCCATCGCTACACGCAGATCAACGAGTTCGAGAAGGAGATCGTCGCGAGCGGAACCACCATCGTGAAGGTGATGCTGCACATCAGCGAGGCGGAGCAGAAATCCAGACTCACCGACCGAGTCGAGCGCACAGAGAAGCGGTGGAAGTACAACCCTGGGGACCTCGACGAACGTGCGCTCTGGCCGCAGTACCAGGAGGCCTACCAGTTGGCCGTGCAGAAGACATCGACCGAGGATGCCCCGTGGTTCGTCATTCCCGCCAACCACAAGTGGTACGCCCGCATTGCCGTGCAGCAACTGCTGCTCGATGCGCTGCGCGGAATGAAGCTGGACTGGCCGCAGGTCGACTACGACGTAGAGGCGGAGAAGGCGCGGCTCGCTGCTAGCTGAGCGCTTCCGCGATCGGGCGGAACTTCATCCGGGTCTCCAGCAGCTCTCGCTCGGGTGCAGACTCGGCGACTATTCCCGCGCCGGCATATGCGGTGATGGTGCCGGATGCCGCCTGAGCGCTCCGCAGCGCAATCGCCCACTCGCCGTCACCGCGTGCCCCGACCCACCCGACGGGTCCTGCGTAGCGACCGCGATCGAATGGCTCGAGTTCGTCGATGAGTCGGAGAGCATCGGCGGTCGGCGTGCCGGCGACCGCTGCCGTCGGATGCAGGGCCGAGACCAGATCGAGTGAAGTGGAGCCGTCGGTGAGCTCGCCGTCGACGTCGCTCGCCAGATGCCAGAGG
Organism: Glaciihabitans sp. UYNi722; assembly: GCF_040549465.1. Classification (NCBI taxonomy): domain Bacteria; kingdom Bacillati; phylum Actinomycetota; class Actinomycetes; order Micrococcales; family Microbacteriaceae; genus Glaciihabitans; species Glaciihabitans sp. UYNi722. Next base: position 9,463 of record NZ_JBEPTL010000005.1, read on the forward strand.
TTCGGCAGTTTGAGGGTGAACGGCACCTCACTGGCCGTGACGTTAGGGCTGTGCGCGCGCAGTGAGGCGAGCACGCTCTGCACGGCGAACTGGTGCTCGTCCTGGTCTTTTGCCGAGGTTGCGAGAGCCGTCGCCGCCTCCTGGTCAGAACTCTCGTCGGTACCGCGGGCAGCGCTGCCGGCAAGCACTCGCGCCGAGACGGAGCCGTTATCGACACTCACCAGCGTCTCCGGGCTGGAGCCGACGAAGCCGTCCACGCTGAAGGTCCAGCAGTCGGGATAGCCGAGGGCGAGGGTGGCGATGAGCGAGCGGAGGTCCGCGTGATCCGGAAGCCGACCGACGATATCGCGGGCGAGCACGACCTTGTTCAGTTCATGTGCGCGGATGCGCGAGACAGCGGATGCCACCGCCGCTCGGTAACCGTCGGCGGACAGGCTGCCCGGTTCGAGTGTGACGCGGAACGGTTCATCCACCGGGTCGATGGACGGGATGGACATCGGCGCCAGCTCGCCGACGCCGATGCGCGTCACCCAGCTCAGGCCCTTGTCGCGGCCGATGATTACGGAGGGCACGATGAGCACGCTGGTCTGGTCGGAATGGTCGGCGAAGGCGAAGGCGCCCATCGCGAGCAGGCCGGTGCCGGTGCGGGCCAACGGATCGGTGACCGTCGCGGCAGCGACGACCCGCTGCCATGTTGCTGCTGCCTCGGTCATCCGGGTCGGGCCGGTGAACTCCAGGCGCAGGGCCTCGCCGAGCCCGACGAGGCCGAATCCGCGACGCATCCAGAGCAACGGATGCCCCCGGTCGAGCAGCGGAACGAGCGGCCCGAGGTCGGCGGTCTCTGTGGTTTCAACGACGAGTGAGGGGACCGGAATCCCGGGGTCGGAGAGCGCTGGACCGATCACCGTCTCAGACTATCCCGCCCATTCCGAGTGCCCGCTGACCGCCGGAAACGCTGAACTAGACTGGATGCGTGGCCAAGGCAGATTTGAGCAAGCAACCCCAAGAGGTAGCCGAGATGTTCGACGGGGTCGCCCAGCATTACGACCGCACGAACTCCGTCCTTTCGATGGGCAATTCCCTCATTTGGCGAGTCGCCACGGTGAAGGCGGTTGCGCCGCAGGCCGGTGAACGCATCCTCGACATCGCCGCGGGTACCGGAACCAGTTCCGCCGCACTGGCCAAGACGGGGGCGGATGTCGTGGCCGCCGACTTCTCGGCCGGCATGATCGAGGTCGGGCGCAAGAAACATCCGAACATCACTTTCGTCGAAGCGGACGCGATGGCGCTGCCGTTTAAGGCCAACGAATTCGATGCGGTCACCATCTCTTTCGGTCTGCGCAACATCGAAGACCCGAAGAAAGCCCTCGCCGAGATGTATCGCGTGCTCAAGCCGGGCGGCCGACTCGTGATCTGCGAGTTCTCCAAGCCGCCGCGCGCGCTGTTTCGCGCCGGATACGCGGCCTACATGCGCTACGTCATGCCCACCATCGTCGACGCGGCGAGCTCGAACCCCGAGGCCTACACCTACCTCGCGGATTCGATCAGGGAATGGCCAGACCAGGTCACCCTGAGCCAGTGGATCCGCGGGGCAGGCTTCACCCGCGTCGCCTACCGCAATCTCACCGTCGGCGTCGTCGCACTGCACCGTGGTCGCAAGCCGGTGCGCACCCGCGCACCCCGCGCGAAGACCGCACCCAAGACGTCCACTCCGGCAGCATCCAAGCCGAATGATGCTGCGGCGACGAAGCCCTAGGGCTTCATCGCTTCCAGACGGTTAGGTTGACCACAGTGACCCCCAGTGTGCCGCTCACCAGGCGCAGCAACAGCCTCACCTCCGCGCTCGGTCTCGGCGAGAAGCTCTTCTCCTCGGCCAGCGAACGCAGGTTCGCCGCCGCGATCGAGGAGGGGCTCGACGCTGTCGAGGCGGGCCTTCTGAAAGAGATGTCCTTCGCCGACAACCTCGCGGATGTCACGAGCCGTTACCTGCTCGAAGCCGGCGGAAAACGCGTGCGCCCCACCCTCACCCTGCTCACCGCCCAGCTCGGTAAGGGCAATAACGCCAGCGTGGTCACCGCAGCCGAAGCACTCGAGATCACCCACCTCGCCTCGCTCTATCACGATGACGTCATGGATGAGGCGAACATGCGCCGCGGCGTCCCCAGCGCGCAGAGCGTGTGGGGCAACTCGGTGGCGATCCTCACGGGCGACCTGCTGTTCGCGCGGGCCAGCAAACTGATGTCGACGCTCGGCGAGCGAGCGATCATCCTTCAGGCCGACACCTTCGAGCGGCTCTGCCTCGGACAGTTGCACGAGACCATCGGACCGCGCGATGGCGAAGACCCGATCGCCCACTACATCCAGGTACTCGCCGACAAGACAGGGTCCCTCATCGCCGCCGCGGCCGAGATGGGTGTGCTCTTCGGTGACGCTCCGGAAGAGTTCCGCGAGCCCGTCATGATCTTCGGCGAGAAGGTCGGCGTCGCCTTTCAACTCGTCGACGACGTGATCGACCTTTCCCCGGAGGCCGAGACCACCGGCAAGACCGCCGGCACCGACCTGCGATCCGGTGTCTCGACGCTTCCGTTGCTGTACCTGCGCGAGCTCGCAGTGACGGATTCGGATGCCGCTGGGCTTCTCACCCGCATCGAACGCGACGTGAACGCGGCCCACTACGGTGAAGCGGACGACCGAGAGCTCGTTGCCGCCATCGCCGAACTCCGCGAGCACGATGTCACCCGCAAGACACTCGATGAAGCGCACCGTTGGTCGAGGGAGGCCATTGAGGCCCTCGTCCCACTGCCTGACGGGCCCGTCAAGAAGGCACTCACCCGCTTCGCCGAGACGATCGTCGAGCGCTCGAACTAACGCTGTGCAGGTCGGGCACGCCGAGACCGCACCAACGAGAGGACAACCATGACGAAACTGAGACTCGCCATCGTCGGCGCAGGCCCCGCCGGCATCTACGCGGCGGACATCCTGCTCAAGACGGAGCGCGGCTTCGACGTCTCGATCGACCTCTTCGAGCAGCTGCCTGCTCCCTACGGACTGGTCCGTTATGGCGTTGCGCCTGACCACCCGCGCATCAAGGGCATCATCAGCGCGCTGCGTGACGTGCTCGACACCGGGCGCATCCGAATCTTCGGCAACGTGCTCTACGGGCGTGACGTCACGCTCGACGACCTGAAGAAGCACTACAACGCCGTGATCTTCTCTACCGGGGCGGTGCGCGATGCCGACCTCGACATCCCGGGAATCGACCTGCCCGGCAGCTACGGCGCCGCTGATTTCGTGAGCTGGTACGACGGTCACCCGGACTATCCGCGGGAGTGGCCGCTGAAGGCGAAGGAGGTCGCCGTCATCGGCAACGGCAACGTCGCGCTCGACGTGGCGCGCATCCTCGCCAAGCATGCGGATGACCTGCTCCCAACCGAGATTCCGGCGAACGTCCACGAGGGTCTGGCCGCCTCACCCGTCACCGATGTGCACGTGTTCGGACGCCGCGGCCCGATGCAGGTGAAGTTCACCCCGCTCGAGCTGCGGGAGCTGGGAGAGCTGTGCGATGTCGACATGATCGTGCACGATGAGGACTTCGACTACGACGAGGCATCGAAGGCCGCGATCACCAGCAACAAGCAGGTCTTCGTGATCGACAAGGTGTTCACGCAGTGGCGTGCACGGCCCGCCGGTGAGGCGTCGCGACGGCTGCATCTGCACTTCTACGCCAAGCCTGTCGAGGTGGTCGGTTCGGATGCGGTCGAGTCATTCCGATACGAGCGCACCGAGCCGGATGGCGAGGGCGGCGTACGCGGCACTGGCGAGATTCGCGAGATTCCGATCCAGGCCATCTACCGCGCTGTCGGGTATTTCGGCTCACCGCTCGACGGCATCCCATTCGATGAGAAGCGCGGCGTCATCCCGAATCGCGAAGGTCAGGTTCTCGACGATAACGACGAGCAGCTTCACGGCGTCTACGCCACGGGCTGGATCAAGCGCGGCCCGGTCGGCCTCATCGGTCACACCAAGAGCGATGCGATGGAGACCATCAAGAATCTCGTGAACGACCAGGCGAGCTGGTGGGCGCCGTCGCATCCGGACGAGTCGGCCATCGTCGAACTGCTGGAGAGCCGCGGCGTGGAGTACACCGACCTTGACGGTTGGCACCGCCTCGACCAGCACGAACTGGCACTGGGGGAGCCGGAGGGTCGGGTGCGCATCAAGGTGGTGCCGCGTGACGATATGGTTCGCGTTTCGCGCACGGAGGATTAGTCGACGACCGAGACAGTTCGCTACGTCGTCACGAACGCGCAGGCTTGACGTTCGAATTTGAAAGAATATACTCGGATTTGTTCGGTTGACGAAAAGTAGTTCACCCAACAGTTTTTCACACCGCATGCACAAAGGAGTGGCAATGCACGAGGTCAGTAACACCGCAGAGCGTCTACAACTCGGACGACGCAGTCTTCTCAAGGGGATCGGATTCAGCGCGCTCGGGCTCATGGCTGTGCCGGCTCTCGCCTCATGTACGTCGACAGGATCCGGCGGTGGAGGTGCTTCGACGGGCAGCCTGACGTTCGGCTCGAACGCGTCGGATGCGGTACCGAAGAAGGCTTACTCTGCGTTCGTGTCCGCGTTCGAGAAGAAGTCCAAGGACAATGTCAAGACGAATACCGTCGACCATAACGGGTTCCAAGACAAGATCAACAACTATCTGCAGGGAAGCCCCGACGACGCGTTCACCTGGTTCGCCGGATATCGCATGCGCTATTACGCCGACAAAGGGCTCGTCGCAGAACTCGGCGATGTGTGGGACAAGATCGGCGGCAACTACTCGCCAGCCCTCAAGAAGGCCTCGACGGCGACCGACGGCAAGCAGTACTTCGTACCCAACTACAACTATCCATGGGGCTTCTTTTACCGCAAGTCGTTCTGGGCGGAAAAGGGCTACCAGGTGCCCAAGACCATGGATGAGTTCGAGACGCTCGCCAAGAAGATGCAGAGCGACGGCATCATCCCGATCCAGTTCACCGACAAGGATGCCTGGCCGGCCTGCGGCACGTTCGACTATCTCAACATGCGCCTCAACGGCTACCAGTTTCACATCGACCTCTGTGCTCACAAGGAGGGCTGGGACTCCTCCAAGGTCAGCGACGTGTTCGATGCCTGGAAGATGATGCTTCCGTATCAGGACCCGAATGCTCTGGGAATGACCTGGCAGGAGGGCGCGCAGAAGCTCGGCAACAAGCAGTCGGGCATGATGCTGATGGGCTCGTTCATCACCCAGCAGTACACGGATCCCGCCATCCTCGCCGACATCGATTTCTTTCCGTTCCCCGAGATGAAGGTCGAGGGTCAGGATGCGGTCGAGGCACCGATCGATGGCCTGATGCTCTCCAAGCGTGGCGGAGAGAACAAGGCTGCCCGCGATCTGCTGGCCTACATGGGAACCGGTGCGGGTCAGGGGGCATATTATGCCGTCGACAAGTCCAACATCATGACAGCAAAGGATGCTGATACCTCCGGGTACAGCGACTTCACGAAGAAACTCGCCGACGTGATCTCGAACGCTAAATCGATCAGTCAATTCTTCGACCGCGACGCACTTCCTGCGATGGCGACGAACGTTTTGGAGCCGGCGATGCAGGCGTTCATCAAGGACGGCACTGTCGACCTGAAGAACATCGAGTCGCAGGCGAAGACCCTCTACGCCGCCCAGTAACCGGGGCGACTACATCGTGTCAGCTACGTCGGTGCGGGTCGAAACCGGTTCGCCGCCGCCACGACGCCAGCGGGTGCGTCGTCGTCGACTTCGTGAACTGAGTACCCGTGACCGCGTCGTACTCGGATTCATGGTCGGTATCCCCACCCTCATTCAGCTCCTACTGGTGTGGATACCGACCCTCATCTCTATCGGGTTGTCGTTCGTGCGCTGGAACGGTTTGGCGCTGAGCGACATCAAACCGGCCGGACTGAGCAACTACGCCTACATCTTTTCGGATTACACACCCTTCTGGCCTGCGGTTGGCCACAACGTTCTGTGGTTGCTGTTCCTTGGCGTGATCGGTACCCCGCTCGGGTTGCTGCTTGCGGTGGTACTCGACCAGAAGATCCGCGGCAGTCGTATCTACCAGAGCATCTTCTTCATTCCGGTGATGCTGTCGCTCGCTTTGATCGGGATCATCTGGCAGCTGTTCTACTCCCAGGACAACGGCCTGCTCAACTATCTACTGGGGACGGCGAACACCCCTCGCGCCGTCGATTGGTTCGGCGATTCCGACGTCAACCTGTGGGCAGCCATGGTCGCGGCGACCTGGCGTCATGCCGGCTACGTCATGATCCTCTACCTGGCGGGGCTGAAAGGCGTCGATTCGAGCCTGCGTGAGGCGGCCGCGCTTGACGGTGCCAATGGACCGCAGACCTTCTTCCGGGTCGTGTTCCCGGCTATGAAGCCGACCAACATCGTCATAGTGGTGATCACCATCATCGAGTCGCTTCGCGCGTTCGACATCGTCTACGTAATCAACAAGGGCACGAACGGTCTGGAATTGCTCAGCGTTCTGGTGATCCAAAATCTCGTGGGCGAGGGACAGGTGATCGGCGTCGGCTCGGCGCTCGCCACGGTGCTCCTCGTGATTTCGCTCGTTCCTATCGTGATCTATCTTTCCCGCACGTTCAGAAAGGAACGGCTCTGATGAGCGCGACATCCGTCGACAGATCGCTGCTCGCCTCGTCCTCGCGTGCGGCGGTGAGGATACCGCGGAAGAAGTCGCACTGGGGCAGTTATCTGTTTCTCACTGTCATGGCGGTCATGTGGCTTGTGCCTCTGGTCTGGACGCTCTACACGTCGCTGCGGCCCAAGTCGGCCACCGATAAATACGGGTACTTCAGCCTCGGCGGCTCATTTAACTTCGACAACTTTGCGCAGGCCTGGACGCAGGGGGGATTCCTCACCTACTTCGGCAACTCCCTGATCATCACGGTGCCCGCCGTGATCCTGACCCTGTTCTTCGCGTCGATGATGGCCTTTGCGGTCAGTCGGTTCAACTGGAAATTCAACGTGACGTTGCTCATCGCCTTCACGGCGGGCAACCTTCTGCCACCGCAGGTGCTTGCTGCGCCGTTGTTCGAGGTGTTCAAGAACTTCTCACTGCCGTATTGGTTGAGCGACTCCGGGAGCCTGCTCAACACCTTCTTCAGCGTGATTGCCGTGAATACGGCATTCCAGATCGGGTTCTGCACCTTCGTGCTCTCGAACTTCATGAAAGCGATTCCGCCCGAGTTGAGCGAGGCCTCCCGAGTCGATGGTGCAGGCGTCTGGCGTCACTACACCGCCATCATCATGCCGCTCTGTCGCCCGGCCCTGGCCGCACTCGGCACGCTCGAAGTGATTTTCATCTACAACGACTACTTCTGGCCACTCATCTTCATCCAGAGTGGAGACAAATTGCCGGTAACCACCGCGATCAACAATCTCAAAGGTCAGTTCCTCTCCGACTACAATCTGCTCGCCGCTGGAGCGGTGATCACCGTCATCCCGACCCTGATCATCTATCTGGTTCTGCAACGGCAGTTCATCGCGGGACTGACCCTGGGTGCGAGCAAGGGGTGATCCTCGGATGTGCGAAGCAGGGGAGGCCTACGACGGCCTTGCGTTTCCAGGTATCCCGTGAGGCTCGCCGCAGCTCGCCAGAGCGCGATCGTGTCGAGGGCCCGCGAGTATGGCACCGTGCGCGTGGCTGAACTCGCCGTGCTGCTCGAAGTCGCCGAGATGACGGTTCGCCGCGATATCGATGCACTCGTGGTCGACCACATCCTCGAAAGGGTGCACGGTGGTGCAAAACTGCCGGGAAGCCTGAGCACGGATGAGCCAGGATTCGAACGAAAGCTCGCGCGGGAGGCTCGCGAGAAAGAGGCGATCGCCCAAGAGGCGTTGACCCTTGTCGAGCCGGGGGCAGCGATCGGCCTGAGCGCGGGAACGACGACCTGGCGGATCGCGAAGCTACTGTCCACGCAGTCGGGTCTTACTGTGGTCACCAATTCGGTGCAGATCGCCGGAGTGTTCTACCAGCAGGCAGCAGAGTCGCAGTCGACGACCCAGGTGATCCTGACCGGCGGACATCACACTCCGTCCGACGCCCTGGTAGGTCCGATTGCAATTTCGGCTCTGCACCAACTCCATCTCGACACGCTTTTCCTCGGTGTACACGGCATGGATGACGGCGCCGGCTTCACGACCCCGAACATGCTCGAGGCAGAGACCAACCGGTCGTTTGTTGCGGCTGCTCGTCGAACGGTGGTCGTCGCGGACCACACGAAGTGGGGAACGGTGGGGGTGAGTACCATCGCGCGGCTCGACGAGGCCAGCGTTCTCATCAGCGATGGCGGGCTCTCTCAGCATGCTCGCGGCATCCTGGGAGGCCAGGTCGGTGAGTTGCGTATCGTCGGCGGCACATCCGCCGGGAAAGAAATGAACTGAGTTGCTGTAGCGTTACTGCACGGCCGCGGTGAGACGGGCGGTGTTGTCCAGCACCTTCGACCGCAGCGGGCGTTCCAGCCAGTCGTCGAGGAACAGTTCGCGGCTCTCGTCACGGTAGCTCTGCTCCACATCCCGCAACTGCTGCACGATGTGCCGACCTCTCATCATCACCGAGATCTCGTAGTTCAGACTGAAGGAGCGCATGTCCATGTTGCTCGAGCCCACCACTGCCACGTCGTCATCGATGGTGAAATGCTTGGCGTGCAGCACCGTCGGCGTCCTATAGAGCCAGATGCGCACGCCCGCCCGCAGGAGAGCCTCGTAATAGCTGCGCTGGGCGTGGAACACCACCGGCTGGTCGCCGACCTCCGAGACGAAGAGCTGTACGTCGAGGCCGCGGTAGGCGGCATTCGTGATGGCGTAGAGCATCGAGTCGTCGGGCACGAAGTAGGGACTCGTGATGATCACCCTCTCCTGTGCGCTGTACAGGAGGGAGTTGAAGAGCCGGAGGTTGTTTTCGAGATCGAAGCCCGGCCCGCTCGGCACCACCTGGGCATCCAGCACCTGGGCCGTCTCCTCAGGTTCGGTGATGATGGTCTCCCGCAGCAGCAGTTCGTTGGTCTCGCTGTACCAGTCGGTGATAAACAGTGCATTCACACCGCCGACGATCGGCCCCTCGAAGCGCACCATCAGGTCTTTCCACTTCAGGCCGCGACGGAGGTTGCCGCGCTTGTTGTAGCTGCGATCGATCATGTTCTGCGAGCCGGTGAAGGCCACCTCACCGTCGATGACGAGCAACTTGCGGTGGTTGCGAAGGTCGGGTCGCTGGTACTTGCCGCGCAACGGCTGCACGGGCAGCATCAGTTTCCAGGTCACCCCTATCCGGCGGAGTTTGCGCAGGGTGCGGTGGTAGCCGGGGGAGCGGACGGAGGCGATGTGGTCGAGCAGTACCCGTACCGTGACTCCACGCTTCACGGCGGCCTGCATCGCGTCGAAGAACGGGGTCGTGGTGCGGTCGAAGGCGAGGATGTAGAACTCAACGTGCACGAACTTCTTGGCGCTGGACACAGCGGCCGTCATCGCCGCGAGCGACTCCGCATACTCCGTGTAGAGCTTCGCCGTGTTTCCGCTCATCAGCGGCATCGAGCCGAGGGTGCGGTTGAGTTCAACTATCGGTTCGAGCCAGTCGGGGAAGTCAGCGTCCCGAACGACCTGGGCGTCATCCTCTGTGGCCTCGAGGATGTACTCGTTGACCCTGCGTTGCTTCTCACGTCGGCTCTTCGGCAGCCTGGTGCTTCCGACCAGCAGGAACAGCAGGATGCCGAGGTAGGGAATCAGGAAGATCGCGAGCAGCCACGCGGTCGCCGTCTGCGGCTTACGGTTCTGCGGGATGAAGATGACCGAGAACACCCGGATGGAGATATCGAGCAGCAGCGCGAGGATCACGAGGATCACGGTGACGGTGGCGCTATCGATCATCTAGGCCTCGGCGATCGTGCAGCAGCTGTGGACGTCTAGCGGAAGTTGACGAACTGGAGGTCGACGTCGAGGTCAGCACCCTTGAGCATGGCCATTGTCGATTGCAGGTCGTCGCGACTCTTCGAGGTCACTCGTAACTCGTCACCCTGGATCTGCGACTTCACGCTTTTCGGTCCGTCGTCGCGGATTAGCTTCGAGATCTTCTTCGCGTCCTCAGAAGAGATGCCGTTCTTGAGCGAGATATCGATGCGATACTCCTTGCCTGACGCGTAGGGGTCACCGGCGTCGAGGCTGCGCAGGCTGATGCCTCGCTTGATGAACTTGGCCTCGAGAACCTCGAGCACCGCCTTCACCCGGTCCTCGGATGATGCCTTGAGCAGCAGCTTCTCGCCGCTCCAATCGACCTCGGCTCCGACGTTCTTGAAGTCGTAGCGCTGCGCGATCTCCTTTTGCGCCTGGTGGAGGGCGTTGTCGGCCTCCATCTTGTCGACCTTGCTCACGATGTCAAAGGTTGGATCAGCCATGCCAGCAGTTTAACGGGCGGTGCACGGGATGATGGGTGACATCATGCGAATCCTTCGAACGGTGCTGATCGTCGTGCTGGCGCTTGCCGTGGGGGGCGGTGTGATCGCAGGCATCCTGATCCTCGGTGTGCCGCATTCCCGCAGCGACAACGGCAACCGGGCCGCTCCGGAGGATCTGCCGCGGTTTGCCTCCGAGGCCCCACTGGTGCGCGCATCCGTCCCTGTCGGCGTGGGGGTTGCCGGGCTTGCCGACCCCAGGTGGATCGCATCGACCTCGAAGGCGACCGGCATCCCGCAGCGAGCGCTGCGGGCCTACGCCGGTGTTGCGATCCAGGTGGCGGATGCCGGCACCGGATGCAGTATCGGCTGGAACACCCTCGCCGGCATCGGCGAGGTGGAGTCCCACCACGGCACGATCTTCGGCGGAACCCTGAACGCCGCCGGCAACGCGACCCCGGCCATCTTCGGCGTGCCCCTCGACGGAGGCTCCTTCGCCAAGGTGCCGGACTCTGACGGAGGTGCGATCGACGGCGACCCCACGATCGATCGTGCTGTCGGACCGATGCAGCTCATCCCGAACTCCTGGCAGAACTGGCACACCGATGCGAACCTCGACGGCGTCGAAGATCCGCAGAACATCGATGACGCCACCATGGCTGCGGCGCACTACCTCTGCCGAGCAGGCGGTCAGCAACTCGGGCAGGAGGCCGGATGGCGCAAGGCCGTGCTCGCCTACAACGGCTCGGGCGCGTACCTGACCAACGTCATCCGTCACGCCACCGAGTACGCGAAAGAGGCCGCGAGCTGACCGGTCGAGTGTCCAACCGCGCGCCGGTTCGTTATCAGCGCGGATGTTACAACCTGCGCGCGAACAACAAATCGGCGCCCTGATGCGGTGATCAGCGAGGACGGGACGTCGTCGACCGCACGATGAGCTCGTAGGGCAGCGGGGTGTCGAGCGATCCCTGCGTGCGGCGGCTGGGATGCAGCTGGTCCATCAGTATCTCCACGGCCTGGCGCCCCTGCAGGGCCGGGAACTGCGCGACGGTGCTGAGTCCGAAGAACTCGCTCAGCTCGTGGTCGTCGATGCCGATCACCGACACGTCGTCGGGCACCCGGAGGCCGAGATCGCGGGCAGCGAGAATCGTGCCGATGGCCATCTCATCGGATGCCGCAAACACCGCGCTCGGGCGTTTGCGCGGGTTGCCGAGCAGCTGCTTCGCCGCTTCATACCCTCCACGGATCGTGAAGTCGGCCGATTGGAACAACTCGGGATCGGGGGAGACACCGGCAGCCTCGAGCGCCGCTTCGTAACCGCCGCGGCGGTTGGTCGACAGGTGGAAGTCTCGCTCGAACTGCGGGTTGCCGCCGATGTGCGCGATCGAACGATGCCCGAGTGAGAGCAGGTGTTCGGTTGCGAGCCTGGCGACCGTGATGTTGTCGATGCTGAGCGTACGCACGCCGGTGAGCGGTCCGCCGATTCCGACGATCGGCTTATTGAGGTTGAGCATGCCGGTGAGCTCAGCGGCCGTGAGTTCCAGGGAGATGGCGATGACGGCATCCACCCGCTTGCGCAGCAGAAAATGCTCGAGCACGCTGCGGCGTTCCTCACCGCCACCGCTGAGGTTGTAGAGGGTGAGATCGTAGCCGTGGCTCATCAGTGCGCTCTCCGCGCCCTCGATCACCGAGCTGTAGAACCACTTGTTGAGAAAGGGGATAACGACGCCGACATTCTTGGTGCGTCCGGTTGCGAGACTCGAGGCATTGGAGCTGACGACATAGCCGAGTTCCTCCGCCGCCCTGGCCACCCGCTCTCGCGTGCTGGCGGAGACATGACCGTTGCCGCTGAGCGCCCGGGACACCGTCGCGGTTGAGACGCTGGCCCTGTCGGCGACCTCCTGGATGCCGGGCATCGAACCTCCTTCGGTCGTGCAGACGGACTGGCTGAAATCCTACTGCCGTCGCAACGGCCAGCGATTCTTCCGAGGGCGCAGACCCTGTATCCTTGGTGAGCGCGTTCGTGCCGGGTGGTGACATCCGAGCGGGTGCACATGGCAAGTTACCCAAGTGGCCAAAGGGATCTGACTGTAAATCAGCCGTCTACGACTTCGTGAGTTCGAATCTCGCACTTGCCACCGCACGACTGTCAGGGCTTCGAGAGTCTTCTCGGAGCCCTTGCTCGTTTTCTGCGCTTGGAGCGTCTTCTAGAGCGGCCTTGGATCGTGAACAACATGACAAAATTATTTGCATGACGCTCTGACGTGTAAAAAAAGAGCCCCCTTTTTTACATATCCCACCGACGTGCTTATAAAGTTTGCAGATGACATGGTCAGCAAATGATGCGTACAACGAACTTCCGTTGTTGCCTCCCAAAGACGAGAGAGAGACCAAGCGTGTCCTGAAGCGGATGGCGTGCTGTTGAGCGTAAAGGTCGGCCGCGAGCGGTTGTTCATCAACACTGACTTCTTCACCCTGCTCATGCGCGATGAAATGGTGCGTCCAGAAGCGGTCGAGCCAACGCTGTTCTGATCTGACCTGTGGCGTCGAGAGAGAGTAAACCTAACGGTCGACGACGCGGATGAACTGCGGCGAACCCCAGATGAACTGCGGCGAACCCCAGATGAGACGGTGGGAGACGTCGGTGCCCGGTTTCGGGGCATCCACGATGCCGCCGTTGCCGTCGTAGATGGGACCGCCGCGGAGGCGTCGGTCGCCGACGCCGTTGCCGAGGCGGCCGGGATCGCCATCGTCGCAGCGAGACCGAGAGCCACGATCATTGCGCCGCTGGAAGCAACTACCTGCCGCACGCCAGCGGCACCGTTGCGTCGAGGCTGAACTGACCGCCTGCCGTGGGGTGAAGCCATAGAGTGGGAAATCCAAATCAACGCGCGTTATGAAAACGTAACCTGACCACCATAGAGCATGCCCGCGCAATCAGGGAATTAGCATCGCGATAGTGCACGAGGTACCCCCGGTCGGGGGCGCATCGTGAAAGTACTTCGTTTGCCTCTCACCCGCTAGTGGCTTAGCCTCGAGAGATTCGTTAAGACGCTGGCCCAATGGCCGCACCCCGATCGCCAACCAAAACAAACGCCTCTGGCCGCGTTTCGTTACTGGAGGACCACCAGCAGTGATTTCCACTCCCGCACGTCAGCTCTCCCGGACCCCAGCACCAGAGGCCCGATAGACGGTGGGCGGATTCAGCTGGGACCTTGAACCGAACGGCACCGACAAGGGTGCCGTTATCGAGTCGACGGATGCCGCATCCGCCCGCTCCTTCCCGTCTCGGCGGGACCTGCGCCAGGGTCGGGCCGCGACAGGTCGAAAGAGGCCGCGAGCTCGCGTGACCATGGCGGCGAAGGTCCGCGCTTCTGAACCTCCGCACGTGCGCGCCAGGGTGATCGATCCGACGCCGTCTCGCAAGCTGCGCAAGCGCCTGCTGCCGAAGCTGGCCAGCATCGGCGCGATGCTCGGCGTCGGCGCACTGCTGGTCACCACGTCCCTTCCCGCGTATGCATTTCGCGGCAGCGTCGCAGAGGCGGCGGTGCCAGCCACGACTGCGGCGGCGCAGGCGAAGACCCAGTCGCTCGCCGTGGACACCGCGGTCGCCGAGGTTTCCCCGACGCGTGACGCCTACACCGTCGTCTCGCTCGTGCAGCAGATCCGCCTGAAGTCGGCAAACCAGAACTTCGCCTACACCAACGACCAGTTGGGAACCATCCAGTGGCCGTTCCCCGAGCAGGTTCCGATCAGCAGTGGTTTCGGCGCTCGCACTTCGCCCTGTTCCGGCTGCTCGTCCTATCACCTCGGCGTCGACTTCATCCCGGGCGCGGGTACTCCTATCGGTGCGATCGCGGATGGAGTGGTCAGCCAGACGTCGACCACCGGGGCGTACGGCAATCACGTGATCGTCGATCATGTGATCAACGGCCAGAAGGTGCAGAGCCTCTACGCGCACATGCTTGCCGGTTCCATCAATGTTGTGGTCGGGCAGCCGGTGAAGGTCACGGATGAGCTTGGCCTGGTCGGCAGCACCGGCGAATCGACGGGCGCCCACCTGCACTTCGAAGTGCACGTAGACGGCGTTCCGGTCGATCCATTCGCCTGGCTCAAGGCCAACGCGAACTAGGTTTTTTCGTCGGTTCTCACGATTCCAATACGGCTGCATGAAGCTGAAACCCTCTCGAGGGCTGTTTATCGGTTCGTTATTTAGCTACTGTGGAAGTCTGTTACCCGCGAAACGCGCCTGTAATTGCTGAAGAATCAGGCCGATTGATCCCCCTCGATCGGCCGCTCTCCTGAGGAGTGCCCGTCATGTCACACCTGATTAGTACCATGACGTGCGCCCACGACCCGGCGTCGTTCGGCGCCATGGTCGGATAGCGCATGGGACGAAGGATCAGTCGTTCCCGCTCGACAAAGCGGTCGAATTACAGCGCTCCCACCCGGGGCAGAGTCCGCAGAGTGCTTGCGAAACTGATGACCCTGGGCGCTATGACCGGTGCTGCCGCGCTGCTGGTTTCTACCTCTCTTCCGGCCAATGCATTCTTCAGCGCCGCCGCGGAGGAACCGGTTTCGGCGGTCACCCAGAGCCTGAAAGCGCAGAGTAAGGCGCAGAGTATCGAGGTCGGCACTGAGGCCGTTTCTGTCGCTCCGGCCCGTGACACGTACACCGTGGTATCGCTGGTGCAGCAGATCAAGGTCAGGTACGCCAAGGCCGCCTTCTCGTCGCAGTACACGAACAACCCGCTCGGCACCATCCAGTGGCCCTTCCCTGTCCCGGTGCCGGTCACCAGTGGCTTCGGGCCCCGACAGGTGGCCAACTGCGGATACTGCTCCACGTTCCATGAGGGCCTCGACTTCACCCCCGGTGCGGGGGTCGAGATCCAGGCGATCGCGGATGGCGTGGTCAGCCTGGTGAAGCAGGACAGTGGGGGCCTCGGCAACCACGTCATCATCGATCACGTGATCAACGGCCAGAAGGTGCAGAGCGTTTACGCCCACATGGCCACGGGAACTGTACGCGTCGTCGTCGGCCAGGCCGTAAAGGTCACGGATATTGTCGGCCAGGTCGGCAATACCGGTGCCTCGACGGGTGCCCACCTGCACCTCGAGATCCACCTGGACGGCACGCCCGTCGACCCCTTCGCCTGGCTCAAGGCGAACGCAAATTAATCGTTAGCTACGCAACCACACCGTCGTATCGCCCGGCAGGATGCCGTCGCCGAGCGGTTCGGACGCCAGCAGCACCTGCCCAATCGGCAGCTCGACCACGGCCTCGCCGGTGTTCGCGATGACGGTCACGCCGCCGTTGCGGAACGCCACCACGTCGTCGCCGTAACCGGGCAGCCATTCGGCCCCACCCATACCGAGATCGTGCTGGGTGCGGATCGCGAGAGCCAGCCGGTACATCTCCAACGTCGAGCCGGCAACGCCGCGCTGGGCATCACGGGCGTAGGGTTCCCAGTCCGCCGGCTGGGGGAGCCAGCTCTTGCCCGTCGGGCCGAAGCCGTAGGACGGTGCCTCTGCCTCCCAGGGAATCGGCACGCGGCATCCGTCTCGTCCGTAGCGCTCGCCGTTGGTGCGGAACCAGGTCGGATCCTGGCGGGACTCGTCGGGCAGGTCGATGACCTCAGGTAACCCGAGTTCTTCGCCCTGGTAGAGGTAGGCGCTCCCGGGGAGCGCGAGCATGAGAGCCGTTGCGGCACGGGCACGACGGAGGCCGAGCTCGCGTACGGGTTTGCCGGGGGACTTCGGTCCGATGCCATGGCCCTGAGGATTCTCGGCGGTCAGCGCCAGCCGTGAGGCGTGACGAACGACGTCGTGATTCGACAGCACCCAGGTGCTCGGGGCTCCGACGCTCGTGAAGGCCTCGAGTGACAGGTCGATGACCTTGCGCATCGCAGGCGCCTCCCACGGCGTCTCGAGGTAGGAGAAGTTGAATGCCTGCTGCATCTCGTCCGGGCGCACCCAGCGCGCCAGCTTGGCGAGGGGCTCGACCCAGGCTTCGGCGCAGAGCACGCGCTCGCCGTCGTACTCCTCAAGCACGCTGTGCCAGTCGCGGTAGATCTCGTGCACGCGCTCCTGTGCCCAGTAGGGCGGAGTCGGAGTATCCAGTTCGGCGTTCGCAACGATCTCGGGTTCGAGCCCGACGATTCCGCCGCCCATACTGCCACCGGATGCCGGTGGCGTGTAGTCAGGAAGCCCAGCCGCCTTGATCAGGCCGTGGGCGACATCCACCCGGAAGCCATCGACGCCGCGGTCCAGCCAGAAACGCAGGATGTCGCGGAACTGCTCACGCACCCACGGGTTCTCCCAGTCGAGGTCGGGCTGCGAGGTGTCGAAGAGGTGCAGGTACCACTGGCCGGGGGTGCCGTCGGGGTGGATGGTGCGCGTCCAGGCCGGCCCGCCGAAGACGGAGTCCCAGTTGTTCGGAGGCAGCTCGCCGGTGTCGCCTGTGCCGTCGCGGAACATGTACCGTGCGCGCTCCTGGCTGCCCTCCGCTGAGGCCAGCGCCTCCTGGAACCAGCGGTGCTGGTCTGAGGTGTGGTTGGGCACGAGGTCGACGATCAGCCTGAGGCCGAGTTCGTGCACCCGTTTCTCCATGGCGTCGAAGTCGGCGAGCGTACCGAAGATGGGGTCGACGTCGCAGTAGTCGGCCACGTCGTATCCGGCATCCTTCTGTGGCGACGTGTAGAAGGGGGAGAGCCAGACCGCGTCGACACCGAGTTCGACGAGTGCGGGCAGCCTCTCGGTGATGCCGGCGAGGTCGCCGAGTCCGTCATCGCCCATCCCGTCGGAGAACGAACGCGGATAGATCTGGTAAATGACGGCAGAGCGCCACCATTCGTTTCCGTTGGTCATGCCAAAACCCTATGGTATGAAGGCCGTGCGAGTGAAAGCGCTTGCATCGCGACGCTGGTTCCCTGCCCCGCTCGGGATCGCAGGGTCGCCCGCCCTCCGTGCCGAAGCGCCACCGCGTTGACGAGGGAGAGTCCGAGGCCCGGGCCGGGGATGCCCAGGGAGTTCGCTCCGCGCGCGAGCTCGTCCCAGACCATATCCGCTTCATTCGCGGGGATACCGGTGCCGTTATCCGCGACCTCGATCACTGCCCAGCCATCGTCCTCACTTCCGCGTATTTCGATACTGGAGTCGGCGTGAGAATACTTCGCCGCATTCGATACGAGGTTGTACTGGGCGAGGAAGAGCAGGTCAACATCACCGACGACCTTGGATATCGGCCACGGCGCCTGGGGAAAGACAATGCGAAACTCTCGGGAACCGCCGCCCGTTGTCTCGAGATGTTCCGATACCGCTGCGACCACGTCTGCCGCGAGTTCCTCCAGGTCGACTGGCGCGCGCTCGATCGGTTGGGTTTCGAGATCGGCGAGCTTGCGCAGTTCCGAGACCAGCCCGGTAAGTCGTCGTGATTGCGAGTCGATCACGCTGAGTGGCTTCGAGGTCGGTTCATCCGCGGCAGCAACCGCCGCATGAATAGCCGTGATCGGATTCTGACCCTTTAGATGCTGACGGCGACGGACCGACCGATGGCCGCGATGATGTCTTCGTTTCGTCGGTAGTGGGAGAACTGGCCCACTCGCGTGCAGGACACTAAGCCGGCACGTTGGAGCGTTGCCATGAACTGTGATGCTGTCGACTGTGACACCTCGGCCCGCGCTTGAATGTGCTTCAAGCACACGCCAACTTCTGTCGCCGGGCGATCCTGAGCGGGGAAGGACTCGGGATCTTTGAGCCAACCCAGGATGGCTAATCGTGTCGGATGCCCGAGCGCTTTGAATGCGCTCACGAGTTCTTCGGCGGTGGGGTCGGACATTCACCAACTATATCGGAATATCGTGATTTACCGATAGCGTGCTAAGAAGGAACATCGGTAAATTGCGATGTAACGATGGAGGCAGCTCGTGGATGAGAGAACAGCGCTGGTGGTTAGAGAACAGCGCTGGTGGTTGGGGCACAGGGTGTGATCGGGGGCAATCTGATCGAGCACCTGGTGAGTGTCGGCGAATGGAACGTCATCGGCCTGTCTCGACGCGGCGGTCAAGACCATGGCCCTGTTCGGCATATCGCCGTTAACCTACTCGACCGTGACGAGACTGCCACGAAACTGAGCGGTTTAACTGGGGTTACACACGTCTTCTACGCCGCATACCAAGACCGGCCGACGTGGGCCGAGCTGGTGCCCCCCAACCTCGCAATGCTCACGAACGTCGTCGACGCCATCGAGCCCGTCGCTTCTGGCCTTGAACACATCAGCCTGATGCAGGGCTACAAGGTCTACGGCGCTCACCTCGGCCCCTTCGCCACCCCGGCGAGGGAGGACGATCCGCCCCATATGCCGCCAGAGTTCAACGTCGACCAACAACAGTTCCTCGAACGACAGCAGGTGGGAAGCTCCTGGTCGTGGTCAGCGCTTCGCCCGTCCGTCGTTGCCGGCATCGGCCTCGGCAACCCCATGAACCTCGCAATGGTGATCGCCGTCTATGCATCCGTCAGCAAGGAGCTTGGTATCCCGCTCCGGTTCCCCGGCAAGCCAGGCGCGTACACGAGCCTGATCGAAATGACCGACGCCGATCTGCTGGCTAAAGCAACCGTGTGGGCCGCCACTAATCCCGAGAGCCGAAACCAGGCTTACAACATCACCAATGGGGACCTGTTCCGCTGGTCATCGATGTGGCCCAAAATAGCCAGGTTCTTCGACCTCGACGTCGCACCGCCTCTTCCCATGTCACTGGAAGAAGTGATGGCCGACAAGGCGGGCTTGTGGGACGAGATGGTTAGTAGGCACGGCCTACTTCCGACACCGTACTCTGAGGTGTCGTCGTGGGCGTTCGGAGATTTTGTCTTCAGCTGGGACTATGACGTCATAGCTGACACGTCCAAGTCGCGCCGCGCCGGGTTCCACGAGTACGTCGACACTGAGACCATGTTCTTGCGCATCTTCCAAGACCTCCGAGCGCAGCGACTCATCCCTTGAGCGCCAATTGCCATAGCCCGCGGTGGACGGCATTTCGACCTGCTCTTTGAGGCTGGGGAACGCTTTCCAGGGCGTTGCCTGGTTCTCGCTGAACGCCTCGGGGTGATCCTCGGGCTCAAGTGGCAACTGCAGCAGACTAAGCTCGCGCGGGCGGTACGCGTGCGGGTGCTATTCTCTAACGGTGCCAAAACGGCTTCAGGGCGACCTGTATGCCGCTTTCGCCCCCTTAGCTCATTGGTAGAGCACTTCCTTGGTAAGGAAGAGGTAGTGGGTCCGATTCCCACAGGGGGCTCTCGTCTCCCCTCACGGGGCGACGTCCCGGCGGGGTAGCTCAGGTGGTTAGAGCACACGGCTCATAATCGTGGTGTCGCGGGTTCAAGTCCCGCTCCCGCTACTTAGAAAAGTGCTGTTCAGAGTCGTTATTTGAGGTTCGGTCTTTTTGGCAGCGTCTTTTTAGCAGCGAAAATCATGACCACATTTTGACTACATTAGAAGGTGTTGAACCTTTGGCTCATAACAGCGGCGACGCAGTCCTTAAAGGACACGTGACTATCTCTTGCTCAGAAGAGACTTGGTGATGGTGTGCGCATGTTCGAGCAGAAGGCGCCCAAGTTCAGTGCGGCGGTCGGGCGCCATCGAAACTTGTCGCCGGTAAGGCTGCGCGCCGCCCATGCAGGATGCGGCTAGACATCAATCTAGGTGAAATACCCTCGAAGTTCTCCTAGGGAGGCGGGCACTCAGTGGCCAGCGACGATGGAGACGATCAGCGGAACGCGGCTTCACCGGTGATGTGGTTGCCGATGACCAGGGTGTACACCTCGTCGGTGCCCTCGTAGGTCCTCACGCTTTCCAGGTTGTTCGCGTGGCGGAGCGGCGAGTGGTCGAGCGTGATGCCGTTCCCGCCGAAGATCGTTCGCGCCTTGCGGCAGATCGCGATGGCCTCGCGGCAGTTGTTGAGTTTGCCGACCGAGATCTGGTGCGGGGACAGCTTTCCCGCGTCCTTCAGTCGCCCGAGGTGGAGGGCGAGAAGCGTGCCTTTCGAGATCTCGAGCACCATGTCGACGAGCTTCTGCTGGGTGAGCTGATAGCCGGCGAGCGGTCGGCCGAACTGAAGCCGCTGCTTCGAGTACTCGAGCGCAGCGAGGTAGCTGTCGCGGGCGGCGCCCATCACACCCCACACGATGCCGTACCGGGCTTCGTTCAGGCAGGCGAACGGCCCGGAGAGCCCCCGGGCGTCCGGAAGCATCGATGATGACGGCACACGGACGTCGTCCAGCTCGATGTCGCACTGGATCGACGCGCGCATCGAGAGTTTGCCGGTGATCGGGGTCGCGGTGAATCCCGGCGTGCCCGTCGGGACGATGAAACCGCGGATTCCGTCGCCGGTCGCCGCCCACACGATGGCGATGTCGGCGATCGACGCGAGCCCGATCCAGCGCTTGGAGCCGGAGATCACCCACTCGTCACCGTCGAGGCGAGCGGTGGTCTGCATACTTCCGGGGTCCGATCCGGCGCTCGGCTCGGTGAGGGCGAAGCACCCGATCACCCGCCCGGCCGCCATCTCCGGCAGCCAGCGGTTCTTCTGCTCTTCCGACCCGTGTTTGTGGATGGCGCTCATCGCCAGCGAGCCCTGCACGCTGACGAAGGTGCGCAGCCCGGAATCGCCGGCCTCGAGCTCGAGTGCGGCGAGGCCGTACTCGACGGCGCTGCGGCCCGCGCATCCGTAGCCCGTCAGGTGCATACCGAGCAGGCCGAGAGCGGCGAGCTCGGGGATGATCTCGACGGGGAATGTTGCCGAGTCGTACCAGCTGGCGATACCGGGTTTGACCCGGGTGTCGACGAAGTGCCGGATCGTCGCCCGGAATTCGCGTTCCCGGTCGCTCAGGAGGGAGTCGATGTCGATGATGTCCGATGGCTCGTCGTCGAGTCTCTTGTTCATTGTTGGTCCTGTCTTTCGTTGGAACTGTCTTCCGTCGGAACTGTCTGCTCGCTCAGGCGGCTGGAATCGACCGGCCGTCGATGCGGCGGGGGATGTGCCACGGATTGTCCGCCGCCAGGGCGGGGCTCAGCGCGCCGATGTCCCCATTCTGGATTGCGACCGGCCGCACGAACCGGCGGAGCGCGCCCGCACCGACGCTCGTGGCATCCGATCGCGATGTCGCCGGCCACGGTCCGCCGTGCTGCTGAGACCAGGATGCGAGCACCCCGGTCGGCCAGGCATTCACGGCGACCCGCCCGACCTGCGGAAGCAGCGTGCGGACGGCGCGCAGGGTGGTGTCCCCGGACTCCGAGGCGGCGAACACGGATGCCGCGAGCGAGGGTTGCAGGTGGGTGACCGCCTCGAGGGCGCTGTCGAGGTCGTCGTACTCGCAGATGAGCGCGACGGGACCGAAGCACTCATCGAGCAGCGGCGATCCGGCGGAAAGCTGGTCGAGAGTCACTTCGACCAGCCGCGGTGTCACCGTGAATCCTGCGTCTGATGTACCGTCGGGCCCGCCCGGCTCCGGGGGGACGCCGCTGGCGGCGGATGCGAGCCGCGAGCTTCCGGCGAGGTAGGCGTCTGCTATCCGGCGGGTGAGCAGGGTCTGCTGCCCGACGTGGGACAGGGCGAGGCGCACGGCATCCGGGAAACCGACTCCGGCGGGGACGAGGAGCAGGCCGGGCTTCGTGCAGTACTGGCCGGCACCGAGGGTGAACGAGGCGACGAATCCGTTGGCTATCGAGTCGCGAAGCGGCGCGGCATCCGGGGTGACGAGCACCGGGTTGACCGTCCCCATCTCCGCGAACACGGGGATTCCCCGACGCGATCCGCGCTCGACGAGAGCCATCCCGCCGGCCTGGCTGCCGGTGAACCCGACGGCGCGGATGGCGGGGGAGTCGACGAGCCGGAGGCCGGCATCGAATCCGACCACGGAGCCGTACGTGCCGGTCGGGGCACCGCTGGCCGCAAGCGCCTCGACGACGAGCTCTGAGAGGCGCGAGGCGAGCCGGGGCTGTGCCGGGTGCGACTTGACCACCACCGGACAGCCGGCGGCGATCGCCGAGGCGGCGTCGTGCCCGAAGCTGCCGTAGGCGAACGGGAAGTTGCTCGCGCCGAACACGGCGATCGGTCCGAGCGGTTCATTCCAGCGAGAGAGGCGGGATCCGTCGGCTATCGTCTCGGTGCTCGCGTCGATGAAGGCCCCGTCGACGGCGACGAGCCCGTAGAAGCTGGCGTTGTCGCACGCCTTCCCGACCTCTCCGCGGAGGCGGTCCATTCCCAGTGCCGTCTCCGACTGTGCGAGTTCGGCGAGTTCTTGACGATGCTCGAGCAACGACGCGACGACGGCCTCGATCCATCGGCGACGGATAGCGGGCGCGGTGGCCGCGAGTTCGGCGGCAACAGACCGAGCGGCCGACACAACCCGGTCGACCTGGTCGGGCGTCGAGTGTTCGACGACACCGGCGATGGTGCCGGTGAACGGATCGACGCTCGGGTCGGCGTCGGCTCGCGCGGTGGGGTTCGTTGACGTCTCCATCACGATGATCCTTTCTCGATGGGTGTCGGCCGCTCATCGAGCCAGCGCCGGATTCGGGTGCTGTCCTGGCCGAGATGAGGCGGAGCGTCGGCCCGGGCGCGGAAAAGAGGGGTCCAGGAGATCGGATGCCGGATCTGTCGGCCCGCGGGGACACCGTCGCTGTCGCGCAGCTCGATGGTCGGTGAAAGTCCGAGCGATTCGGCGAGGTCGATCCCCTCGGCGATCGTTGCCACGTGCCCGGCTGGCACGCCGGCGGCGGTGAACAGCTGTTCCCAGTGGGAGGCCGGCTGATCGGCGAGTGTCGACTCGAGGATCACCTCGAGCGCGGCCCGATTGGCCACCCGCACAGGGTTGGTGGCGAACCTCTCATCGGAGGCAAGCTCCGGCATCCCGATCGTCGCCGCGAGCCGCGCGAACTGGCCGTCGTTCCCGCAGGCGACAGCGATCGCTCCGTCGGAGCAGCGCAGCGTCTGGTACGGCGCGATCGACGGATGGATGTTGCCGAGACGACCAGGAAGAGACCCGGCTCCGAGCCACGCCTGGGCCTGGTTGGCGAGGGCTCCCTGCAGGCTCGACAACAGGTTGACTTCGATCCGGGCGCCTTCGCCGGTCGCCGCCCGCGAGGCGAGAGCGGCGAGCACACCGATCGCGACGTCTTTCCCGGTGAGCACGTCGACGAGGGCGACACCCGCCTTCATCCCCTCGCCGTCGGCGTCGCCGGTGACGCTCATCAGCCCGCCGAGCGCCTGGACCACGAAGTCGTACCCGGGAAGAGCAGCTCCCTCCGCGGGTCCGAATCCCGTGATCGAGGCATAGACCACGCGGAGGTTCCGCGATCGCACCTCGTCGTACCCCAGCCCGAGTCGCTCCATGGTCCCGGACCGAAAGTTCTCCACGACGACGTCGGCCCGGTCGACGAGGCTGGCGGCCACCGATCGGTCACCGTCGTCCGAGAGGTCGAGTTCGATCGACTCCTTGTTGCGGTTGACGCTGTCGAAGTAGGTTCCGCCCCGCGGGGACGCCGGGGGAGTCCAGCGCCGGGTGTCGTCTCCACTTCCCGCGCGCTCCACCTTGATCACGCGCGCCCCGAGATCGGCGAGCGTCATCGTCGCAAGAGGCCCCGCGAGCACGCGCGAGAAGTCGGCGACGACGACACCGTCGAGGGGAGGACGAGACACCGGGAGCTCGATCCGTGGTTCAGGCGTACATCGCGAGGGTGTCGGTCAGCAGGTCGAAGAAGCCCTCCACATCGATCCCGATCGCAACATCGCAGTTCGCCGGTTCGCCGCGCAGAACCGCGTTCTTGCCGCCGAGTTCGCTCTCCCCGGTGGCGTGGCGGTAATCGCAGACCGTCATGCCGCGGGTGCGGGTGCCGTGGAGTTCGATCCCGACGTGCATCGGCTTCATGGTGAACAACTCGGGGCGGATGAACGTGGCGATGGCGAGCGGATCGTGCAGCGACGCCCCCTTGAGGCCGTAGACCCTCTCGAGGTTGGCCCGGTAGAACTCGACGAGATCGGCGATCGTGCGGGCGAACGGCGTGCCGAGGTCGCGGATCCGATCCAGTTCCTTCACCGTTGCCGCCGCCTGGCGAGTGACGTTCAGACCGAACATCCGAAGCGGTATCCCGCTCGTGAAGACGATGTCGGCTGCTTCGGGGTCGACCCAGATGTTGAACTCGGCGGCCGGCGTCGAGTTGCCGAAGGTCAGCGAACCGCCCATCAGCGAGATGGAGGCGAGGCGCCCGGCGAGCGTCGGATCGATCCGCAGCGCGGCGGCGACATTGGTCAGCGGGCCGGTGGCGACGATGACGAGGTCGTCGTACTCGTGGCTCATCGCGATGATCATCTCGACGGCCGTGAGGTCGCTCAGCGGCACGACCGGGTCCGGGAGTTCGACCCCGTCGAGCCCGGTCTTCCCGTGCACCTCCGGCGCGTACACCGGCTCGTTGACGAGCGGTCGGTCGAGTCCTCTCGCGATCGGGATGTGCTGGAGTCCGCCGAGCTCGACCGTCTTGCGGGCGTTGATCGTAGTCTTCTCGAGCGACTGGTTGCCATGCACCGTGGTGATCGCGACCACCTCGACGTGCTTGGCCGCCAGCAAAATAGTGAGCATGTCGTCGTGACCGGGGTCGCCGTCGAGGAGGAAGTGCATGGTGGTCGACTCCTGTAGTGGGGAGGGCTGCGAAAGGTGAAATGAGCGCCGGATTCAGCGCGCATGAGTAGCATGTTACCTGTCGGGCGGGTCCCTCGGTGTGCGTGCGCACAGGATGGATACCATCAGCCTGCTACGGATGACCAGGGGGATCAATGACGGACGCAGTGAAGCTCTCCGATTTCGTGTTGAAAGAACTGCGTTCGGCGATTCTGAACGGCGAGCTCGAAGAAGGGTCACTCCACTCGATATACCAGCTCGCCGACCGGTTCGAGGTATCGAGGACTCCGGTGCGCGAGGCGGTGCTCCGGCTCGCCGACACGGGGATGGTGACCATCGAGAAGAACCGCGGCATCCGCGTGCAGGGGCAGTCGGCCGATGAGATCCGCCGGGTGTTCGAAATGCGACTGCTGCTCGAGGTACCGGCGTCGTCGCACGCGGCGCTACATTTGTCCGACCAGCTCGTCGAGAAGTTAGACGGCTACCTCGCCCTGATGAGCGAGGCCATCGTGCGGAACGATTCGGATGCGTTCTTCCGCAGCGACTACGCACTGCACGACCGCATCCTCGCCACCCTCGAGAACTCTCGCCTCAACGAGTACGTCCGCAGCCTCCGCGACATCACCCAGAACATGGGCGTGCTCACCACCCAGCATTCGCGCACGCTGCGGGCCGTCGGCCTCGAACACGAGCCGGTGGTGAACGCGATCAAGGCCGGGGATGCGCCGGCCGCTGCCGCGGCGATGGCCGACCACCTCGTGGAGACCGGAAGCCTGCTGCTCGCCCAGCTCGGCGGGGGCGGTCCGGCGTCGAGCGGTTGGGCCTCGAACGCACTCCGCCAGCTTCCGCTCCCCACCCAGAGGTAGGCCGCCGCGATCATTCTCTCCAGCACTTTGCGGTGGTCTAGCATGCTACTGAGCGGACCGAGCGCCGTTCGAAGAGGAGAGACAACATGACCACCAAGGTGATTCTCGACTGCGACACCGGCTGCGACGACACTCTCGCGATCCTCTACGCCGCACTGCACCCGGAGATCGAACTCCTCGCGATCGGCGCGGTGTGGGGCAACGTGCCGGTGGCGACGGCCGCCGTCAATTCGGCTCACACCGTTGCCATGGTCGGGCGTAGCGACATCCCCGTCGCGTCCGGCACCGCCGGCCCGCTGCTTCGCGGGCCTGAGAACTTCGGCTACCACGTGCACGGGATCGACGGCCAGGGCAATGTCGGCGACCCGTCGTTCGTCGCCACCCTCGTCGAGGAGTCTGCGGCCGACCAGATCATCCGTCTCGCCCTCGAGCACCCGGGCGAGATCGAACTCATCGCCGTCGGACCGTTCACGAACCTCGCCGTCGCCCTTGCGCTCCGTCCCGACCTTCCCTCGCTGCTCCGCGGCGTCACGATCATGGGCGGGGCCGCACTCGCCCCGGGCAACCGGACACCGGTCGCCGAGGCCAACATCATCCACGACCCGGAGGCGGCGGCCGCGGTATTCGCAGCGCCGTGGCGGCTGCGGATGGTCGGGCTCGACGTCACCATGCGCACCCTGATGACCGAGGCGCAGCGGCAGCAGCTGCTCGACGGCGGAACGATCAGCGCCTACGCCGGGCGGGTGATGAGGTTCTACATGGACTACTTCACCGAGAACGCGTTCTCGGAGCGCCTCTCCTGCATCCACGACGTGCTCGCGGTCGCGATCGGCGTTGGCACCCTCATTCCGACGCTCGCCCCGACCGTCA
Organism: Glaciihabitans sp. UYNi722; assembly: GCF_040549465.1. NCBI lineage: Bacteria > Bacillati > Actinomycetota > Actinomycetes > Micrococcales > Microbacteriaceae > Glaciihabitans > Glaciihabitans sp. UYNi722. Next base: position 36,345 of record NZ_JBEPTL010000005.1, read on the forward strand.
ACGCCTGGGTCGACACCGGCAACGGTCCGGGACGAGGCCAGACGATCTGCGATCTCCGCGGACGATACATGGGCTTCCCGGACCAGGAGGGGGCGCACTGCCAGGTGGTGCTCGAATCCGACCCGCTGTTCGCGCAGGCCGTCGTCGACCTCCTCGTCGCCGCCGGGGATTCGGCGATTCCGCTCGGGGCTGCGGCGTGAGCGCCGCGATCGGCGAAGCCACCGGCGGCGTCACGCTTCCCGGCCTGGCCGGACTCAGAGTGGCGGTCGTCGGCGGTTCGTCGGGGATCGGCCGCTCGAGCATCGGGTTACTCCGCCGAAGCGGCGCTGTCGCGGTGTCCGTCGATATCAACGAGGAAGCCGACGTTGTGGCGGACATCACGAGCCAGGGTGGCTGCGACGCGGCGATCGGAGACGCGCGGGAGCGGCTCGGCGGTCTCGACTCTCTTCTCGTCACGGCCGGCGGAGCACCGTACCGGTCGATCGAGGAGAGCGACGAAGAGTTCTGGCACCGTACGCTCTCCCTCAACCTCGTCGGGTCCGCCCTGCTCACCCGTGCTGCCCTTCCGGCGCTGTGGGAGTCGAGCCGGGCATCCGTGGTGGTCACCGCGTCGGCGGCTGGTCGCCAGGGGTACGGCTGGTTCACCGCCTACTCGGCGGCGAAAGCGGGACTCGTCCACTGGTCACGGTCGGCAGCCCGCGAGCTCGGCCCGGACGGCATCCGGGTGAACTGTGTGGCGCCCGGTCCGATCGACACACCGCTCGTGAGTGGCGGGCCGCAGAAACGTCCGAAGGACGAATGGAAGACTGTTCTGGCTGCGCGCACCTGTCTCGGTCGTCTCGGCAGCCCGGACGAGGTGGCCAACGTCGCCGCGTTCCTGCTGTCCGATCTCGCCACGTTCGTCACCGGGACCATCGTCGAAGTCGACGGTGGAGAGACGGCCTGACCAGCGTCTGAAACGGGCCGGAAACACGCGGCAACACGGCCGCAACGCACATCTTGCGTGGCTCGTAAGTAGCATGCTAGCTTCACTAGCATGCTAGCTTAGGTGGCCTTCCGAGGCACCGCGGATCAGCTCGGCATCGTCAGGAACGAGGGCAAGAATATGGATGCTTCCCAAACGGAAGTGGCGTCACCGCTTCGCTCACCAAGCGACTATGTGTTCCGTGCGGAGGGTCTCTCCAAGACCTTCGGTCACGTCAAAGCGATCCGCGACGTGTCGATCGAATTGCGCAGGGGAGAAGTCCTCGCGCTGTTCGGCGACAACGGGGCGGGCAAGTCCACACTGACCAAGATGCTGTGCGGCGTCTACAGCCCGGACACCGGATCGATCGAGATCGACGGCCAGTCGATTACCATGAAAAGCACGAGGGATGCCGAAGACCACGGCATCACCGTCGTCCACCAGGACCTCGCGCTCGCCCCAGACCTGACCGTGCTCGAGAACATGTTCCTCGGCCACGAGATGATGCACGGTGGCATCCTCAAACCGTTCGGATTCCTCTCCCGCCTGGAGATGGCGCAGAAGACCGAGAAGGCCCTCCAGAGCCTGTCGATCCGGCTGCCGTCCCTCTCCCTCTCGGTCAAGGACCTCTCCGGCGGACAGCGGCAGGCCGTCGCTGTGGCGCGCGCCAACATGTGGAGCCGCTCCGGCATCCTCATGGACGAACCGACAGCGGCGCTCGGCACGATCCAGAGCGACATCGTCTGCCAGCTCATCCGCACGACCGCCGACGCCGGAGCCGGCGTCATGATCATCTCCCACGACATCCCTCGAATCCTCGACATCGCCGACCGCGTGATCGTGCTCCGGCACGGCGAGGTCGCGCTCGACGAACCGATCGGCAGCCTGACCCGAAGCGACGTCGTCGCCGCGATGGTCGGCCTCGCCGGTCACGACCCCGAAGACAAGGAAGACAACAAGTGACCGCGGACACAATCGGTGCGGGCGGCCTCGCACTCCCCGCCTCGGAGTCCAGGCTCCACAAGATTTTGACCAACAACACGTTCTGGATCTTCGCGATCGACGTGCTGCTGATCATCCTGTTCACCTCGATCTCGATCAACCACACCTTCATCAGCGGCACGAACCTGCAGAACCTGATGTCGGACAGCGGCGAGGGCCTGCTCCTCGGAATCGCCATCGCGTTCCTTCTCGGCTCCGGCGAGTTCGACATCTCGCTCGGCGCCAACCTGATCCTGTCCTCGGTGGTCGCCGGCCTCATCGCCATCGCGCTCGCCCCGTTCGGCATCGGGATCGTGATCATCGGGAGCCTCGTCGGCGCCATCATCACGGGGTTGATCGTCGGGCTCGTGAACGGGCTGATCGTCACGCGACTAAATGTCAACTCGCTCATCGCCACGCTGGCCATGCTCGGCATCGTCACCGGTGTCGCCTACATCGTCTCCGGCGGTACGGATGTCACCGGGGTTCCGGTTGCGCTGCAGGACGACTTCGGCATCAAGACCGTGCTCGGCATCCCGCTTCCGTTCGTGATCGCGATCCTGGCCTGGGCGATCGCCTTCGTCGCCCTGCGCTTCTCCCGCTTCGGGCTGCACCTCCTCGCCATGGGCTCATCGCGGCCGGCCGCCGAGCGAGCCGGGCTCAACACGAACCGCAAGCTGGTCACGCTGTTCATGATCGCCGGCGGCCTTGCCGGCATCGCGGGATTCATCGACATCACCCGGTTCGCCGCGACCAACATCGCCGGTCACACCCAGGACTCCCTCTCCGCGATCACCGCTGCGGTGATCGGAGGGACGCTTCTCGCCGGCGGCATCGTCTCGATGGTCGGCCTGCTCGGCGGTGTGATCCTCGCGGTCATCCTCGCCAACGGGCTCGTCGTAATCGGCGTCTCTTCGTACTACCAGCTGATTGTCGTCGGTGTGATCCTCGTGATCGCCGTCTCGGTTGACCAGCTGCGCAAGTCGGACTCGAAGGTCCGGCTGTTTTCCAAGTAACCCCAAGGTGTTCCACAACAGTTCCACCCGTCACCCCCACCCGGCACCAAACAATAAGGAGTCCTGCAATTGAACGCATTCGATTTCACACCGCACCGCATCCTGAAGAAGAGCTCTCTCCGCAAGGCAGCGGTCGGAGTGGTCGCATTCGCGACCGCCGCAGTCATGCTCGCCGGCTGCAGCAGCACCGGGTCGGCTGACACCTCGGGCAGTTCCGATAAGAAGCTGCGCATCGTCGCGATCGCCGCCCTCATCAACGACTCGTTCTTCATCACCGGCAAGTGCGGTGCACAGGATGCCGCGAAGGCCGGGGGAGCGACCCTCCAGTTCCAGGGCCCGACCTCCAACTCCGCGACCGCCGAGATCCAGGCCTTCGCCGCCGCCGCGGCGACGAACCCGGATGGAATGCTCATCGCACCGTTCTCGAACACCGGGTTCGGCGCGACGGTCCGTCCGCTCATGAAGAAGGGCATCCCGGTCTGGGCTACGGGCCAGAGCCTCGAGCCGGCCGACGCCTACGGAACGACGATCACCGACTTCCTCGAGGCGTCGAAGCCCCTCGAGGCGCTCATCGGCAAGATCACCGGAGGCAAGGGAACCGTCGGCCTCATCGCCGACACGACCGGTAACAAGACCGACAGCGACCGCTACACCGAGATGGTGCCGGCCCTAGAGAAGAAGTACCCGGACCTCAAGGTGCTTTCGCCCCAATTCGCGCAGAACAGCACCTCGATGGCCTCCACCGCTGCGGCCGCCCTCATCCAGGGGAACCCGGACATGAAGGTCATCTACGCGACCAGTGGACCGGAGGCCGTCGGTGTCGCATCGGCGATCAAGGCAGCCGGTGTCGGTGACACGGTCAAGCTGGTCTCGTTCGATTCGAGCCCCCAGCAGATCGACCTGATCAAGTCGGGACAGCTGGCCGCAACGGTCGGCCAGTCGCCGTACGAGGGCTCGAAGATCGCCGTCGAGCAGGTACTGAAGTACCTCAAGGCCCACAAGGGATCGACCAAGCAGGTTCCGGCCACCGCGACCATCACCGCGACTCCGACCTTCCTGCTGACGCCGGAGAACGTGACGACGGCCAAGGCCCTGAAGTACCAGTACATGACCAAGTGCGACTAATCGATTGACCTCGACGACGGGAGACACGGACACCGTGACCAACACGCAGGAATTCACCTTCGGCTATCACCTCAACAATTGGGACCTCGCCGGTTTGCCAGCGGAGGATGGGCTCGAAGCCATCCAGAGGAACGGATTCAGGTACGTCGAGGCGCTGGCAAGGGATGACCTCTCGCGTGACTTCTCCCGTCGTTACATGGGGACGGGCGACAAACCGGTCCCTATGGGGACAACGGACGTCGCATTCCTCACCCGGGTCGCCCTGTTCTCGAGGGCGGCCGAGCGGGGACTCGAACTCAGCTCGCTGTACTGCAATCGCGAGTTCGTCAATCCTCTGAGCTGGGAGTACGAACTCGCCACCATGGACTCCATCACCCGCATCCTCGCCGGATTCGGGGCACCAGGGCTCGTGCTGGGCGGCGGTCCGCCCGCACGGGGCGGCGCCGACCACGAACCCGACCTGTACCGGCGTTTCGCCGCATCCCTCCGGGAGATCGGCGAACGGGCGGGCGAGCGCGGCATGTGGGTGGCCTACCACCCGCACATCGACACCTTCATCGAGACCCGCGAGCAGCTCGACCGCCTGATGAACGAGCTGGACGACGGACCGGCCGGCCTCTGCATCGACATCGCGCACCTGATGATGGCGGGAAGCGACCCCGTCGCCGCCATCCGGGACTATGCCTCGGTACTCAAGTACGTGCACTACAAGGACGTCGCAGACCAGACCGGGATCTCGGGGCCGGCGCGGTTCGCGTCCTTCCGCCCGCTCGGCGACGGCATCGTCGACATCCCGGCGGTCACCGCCCAGCTGCTCGCCGATCGTTACGACGGAATCGTGATCATCGAACTCGACAGTACCGACGAAGCACCGGAAGACGCGCTGAAGGCATCCGTTGCGTACATCGAGTCCCTCGGCCTCACCCTCCGGCCCGAAAGCAGCACCCGATGACCGCGCGAGCCTCCTCGGCCCCGATCCGGGTCGGCGTGCTCGGCTGCGGGCAGATCGCCCAGATCATGCACCTGCCGTTCCTGAGCGAGTCACCGGACTTCGAGATCTCCGCCGTCTGCGACCTGTCGCTCGGCACCGCGACCGCCGCCGCCGAACGCTACGGCGTGCCCTCCATCTACCCCTCGAGCGACGACCTCATGGCCGATCCTCATGTCGACGCCATCATCGTCTGCTCCTTCGACCACGCGTCGGTCAGCCTCGATGCCATCCGCGCCGGCAAGCACCTGCTGATCGAGAAGCCGCTTGCGTTCACCCCGGCAGAAGGACGCGCTGTGCAGCTCGCGGCCGAGGGTGCAGGCACGGTGTCGATGGTCGGCTACATGAAGCTGTTCGACCCCGGATTCGCCAGGGGGCTCGAACTCATCGCCGAGGCGGGGGACGCCCGCGTACGAACCGTGCACAACCTCGCCGGTCGATTCGACATCGCCAAGACCATGTACGACCAGGTGCGGTTCGACGACATCCCCGACGGCGTGCTCGCTGCGTCGCTCATCGACGTGAACGACCGGATCGCCGACCACCTCGGCGACCACGCCGGGTACGTCGAGCTTTACACCTCGCTGCTGATGCTCGGCGCGCACGACCTCTCCGTGATCCGCGAGGCGTTCGGCGCCCCGTCGAGCGTCGCCTATGCGTCGAGCGACGGACAGAAGCACCTCCTCGCCGTGCTCGAATACGACGACGGCGTTCCCGTCGTCTTCGAGATCGGAACCGGTTCGCGCTACGACTGGTGGGACGAGTGGGTCGGGGTGTCCACCGACACGAGCGAGATCCGCGTGGAGTTCTCGCACCCGTACATCCGCTATGCGCCGACTCGGGTCGACGTGCGGGAGACCCGGTTCGGGATGGAATCGCGGGCGACCCTCACCGCGAGCTCCGACGACCCGTTCCGTCGGGAGATCAAACACTTCGCGGACGCGATCCTCAACGGCGTCGCCGTGCGCTCCACGGTCGCCGGGGGCCTGCAGGACCTCGACCTGGCCACCGACATCATCAGGGCGCTTCCCGCTCTCCCGCTTGCAGTGAAGGAGTAGAACCGTGATCATCGCAGTAACCGGGGCGTCGGGCTTCCTCGGGTCCCAGGTCGCCTCGCGGCTGAAGGATGCCGGCCATGAGGTGCGCGGGCTCGACCGGGTCGCCGCGCGCGACGGCAGTGGCATCGTCGTCGACCTCCAGGACCCGGATGCCACCCGGGCGGCGCTCGAGGGGTGCGAGGGAGTCGTGCACATGGCGGGTTACCCGCGCGCCGGCGACCACACCGGCTACGACGTGTTCACGACGAACACGTCCATCACCTGGTCCGTCGTCGACGGCGCTCTGGCCGCCGGTGTGTCGATCATCGCCTACGTGTCGTCGATCAGCGCCATCGGTTATCCCTTCTACGTGCAGCCGATCACTCCCGCGTACCTTCCTCTCGATGAGGGCATCGTGAGCGTCCCGCAGGATTCCTATGGGGTGTCGAAGGTGGTCGGTGAACAGATCATCACGGCTGCGGTGCTGCGCTCCGGCGGCTCTCTCGCCGCGGTCAGCCTGCGCTTCCCGGCTCTCCACAGCCCGGAGTCGTTCGTGAACGAGATGCCGGCGACCGTCGAATCCGGCAAGGACGTGAAGCTCTTCTGGAGCTATCTCGACACCCGCGACGCTGCGTCCTCGGTCGCCGCCGTATTCGAGCGGGAGAACGTCGGTCACAGCATCTTCTTCGTGGCGGCCGACGACAGTTTCAGCCTGATCGAGACGTCTGAGCTGGTCTCCACCCATTTCCCCGATGTCCCGCTCACGCGCGATCTTCCAGAGTTCGTTTCGCTGCTCTCCAACGCGGCGGCCAAGGACTACCTGTCGTTCACGCCCCAGTACTCGTGGCGCTCGTACGGATCGCCCTCCTCGGAATCCGGGGTGAACTGATCATGGCCGACCCAACACGCTTCGACGGCAAGGTCGTCTTCGTCACCGGTGCCGGTGGGGCCATCGGTTCGGCGACCGCCGAGCGCTTCGCATCGGAGGGTGCGCGGGTCGTGATGGTCGACCTCGACCCCGTCACCGTCGAAGCCGCTGCTCAGCGCCTTCGCGACCTCGGCGGAGACGCAACGGCGTTCGCGACCGACCTGACCACCGACGAGGGGGCCGAGATCGCGGTGTCCCGCGCCCAGGAGATCTACGGTCCGCTCGACGTCGCCGCTCTCATCGCGGGGATGGCGGCTCCGCGCAGCTTCATCCACGAGATGCCGATCGCCGACTGGGACCGGGTGCTCGACACCAATCTCCGAAGCACCTTCCTCACGCTGCGGGCGAGCCTTGCGAACATGGTCGCGAACGGTACGAAGGGCAATGTCGTCACGATGTCCTCTTCACATGCGCTGTGGGATGTCCACGACGGTGGAGCGGCGTACGCGGCGAGCAAGGGGGCGATCCTGTCCCTTACCCGCGTCGCGGCCTTCGACATGGGCCGGCACGGCATCCGGGTGAACACCGTCGCGCCGGGCGTCATCGAGACGCCTCTCGGCATCCCGCAGAAGATCCCCGGCATGGTCATGCTCACCGCCGAGCAGCGGGCAGCCCGTATCCCGCTCGGCCGAATCGGGCAGCCGCGCGACGTCGCGGCCGTCATCACGTTCCTCGCCTCGGACGACGCCGCACACATCACCGGCGCCGCGCACCTCATCGATGGAGGGCAGACCCTGCAGAGTTGGGCGAACTCTCCCCTCGACGGCTGACCGCGGTGAACCCGACGGACACCGCCGACCTGGCCGAACTGCTCAGGGCCGGCGGCGTCGAGGCTGTCGACTCCGGTTCGAGGCGGCGGGCCGAATACTCGAGCGACGGATCCAACTATCGCGTCGTGCCCGAGGTCGTCGTCTTCCCGCGTCATATCGACGAGGTGCTGGCGACAGCCGAGGTCGCGAGGGCGACGTCGACTCCGATCACCTCCCGCGGGGGAGGGACCTCGGTGGTCGGCAACGCCATCGGGCCGGGCATCGTCATCGACTTCTCGCGTCACCTCAACCGGATCCTCGACATCGACGTCGAGCGTCGCACGGCACGGGTGCAACCGGGCGTGGTGCTGGGCCAGCTTCAGAAGGCGACCGCCGGAGACAACCTGCGGTTCGGGCCCGATCCCTCCACCTGGTCGCGAGTCACCATCGGCGGGATGATCGGCAACAACGCCTGCGGATCGCACTCCCTCCTGTTCGGCAAGACGGCCGACAACGTGTTGGAGCTTGACTTCGTCGACGGGCTCGGCAGACGGATCACGGCCGGCCAGAACCTCGATGTCGTACCGGGTCTGCAGCGATTCGCCTCGGAGAATCTCGGAATCATCCGCACCAGGCTCGGCAGGTTCGGTCGCCAGGTGTCCGGCTACTCCCTCGAGCACCTGCTGCCCGAGCACGGCAGGAATCTCGCGCGGGCACTCGTCGGAACCGAGGGCTCCCTCGGGATCGTGCTGGAGGCCGAGATCGACCTCGTGGAGATCCCCGCCGATCCGGTCCTTGTCGTACTCGGTTTCACCAGCATGTACGCGGCGGCCGATGCCGTCCCCGCGGTGCTCACTTACCGGCCGGGCGCGATCGAGGGCCTCGATTCGCGGTTGGTCGACGCGGTGCGGGCGAGCAACGGTGAGGGGGGAGCGGTCGAGATGCCGAAAGGGGCCGGCTGGCTGCTCGTCGAGCTCCACGGCTCGGACCGTCGTGCCGTCGAACAGCAGGCTGCCCTGATGGCCGCCGACGCCGATGCGATCTCCCACCGGGTGGTCCCGGCAGGCGCACAGACCCGCGAGATCTGGCGGATGCGGGAGGACGGGGCGGGCATCGCCGGCCGAACCGCGGCGGGCGCGCAGGCGTGGCCGGGGTTCGAGGACGCGGCGGTGCCACCCGAGAACCTCGGCGCGTACCTCCGTGAATTCGAGTCCCTTCTCGTCGACCACGGCATCGACGGGATGACCTACGGGCATTTCGGCGACGGATGCCTGCACGTGCGCCTCGACATCCCCCTCGAGCGTGATGGCGCCGCGTTGCGCGCGTTCACCGAGGATGCGTCGCGGCTGACGGTACGACACAACGGTTCGCTCTCGGGCGAACACGGCGACGGTCGCGCGCGGAGCGAACTGCTGTCCCTCATGTACCCGCCAGAGGTCATCCGCGCGTTCGGGCAGTTCAAGGACCTCTTCGACCCCCGTGACATCATGAATCCGGGAGTCGTCGTCCACCCCGCGCCGCTCGACCTCGACCTCCGCCGCCCAGCCGCCCTTCCGCTGTTGAGCAGCGACGGCTTCGCCTTCGCGCACGACGACGGCGACTTCACGAAGGCCGTCCATCGCTGTGTCGGTGTCGGCAAATGCCGGGCGGACTCCTCGGCGGACGGAGGATTCATGTGTCCCTCCTTCATCGCATCCTCCGACGAGAAGGACTCGACGAGGGGTCGGGCCCGCGTGCTGCAGGAGATGGCGAACGGTTCGCTCATCGATCGCGACTTCCGGTCGACAGAGGTCAGGGACGCCCTCGACCTCTGCCTCAGCTGCAAGGCGTGCGCGAGCGACTGCCCGGCCGGCGTCGACATGGCGGCGTACAAGAGCGAAGTGCTGTTCCAGAGTTACCGCGGTAGGCTCCGGCCGGTCACCCACTACCTGTTGGGCTGGCTCCCGCGGTGGGCGCGGCTCGCGTCCCCCTTCGCCCCGGTGGTCAATGCGATGCTGTCCATCCGCCCGATCCAGAAGGCCGTCCTCTCGGCAGGGGGGATGGACACCCACCGATCGATCCCACCGTTCGCACGGAAGTCCTTCTCCCGGTACCGCCGTCGTGTCCCGGCCGTCTCGCCGTCGCGCCGCAAGGTCATGCTCTGGGTCGACTCGTTCTCCGACAACTTCAGCCCGAGTATCGCGACCTCCGCCATCGCCGTGCTGGAATCCGCGGGATTCGACGTCGTGATCCCCGACCGGGCGGTGTGCTGCGGGCTGACCTGGATCACCACCGGTCAGCTCTCGGGTGCCCGCCGTGCGCTCGAGAACCTCATCAACGAGTTCGCCCCCTTCACAGAGGCCGGCATCCCGATCGTGGGTCTCGAGCCGTCGTGCACGGCCGTGCTCCGCTCGGATGTGAAGGAACTGCTCCCCGACGACGCCCGGGTGAAAGCAGTGTCGGCCAACGTCTACACGCTCGCCGAGTTCCTGGCGTCGCCGACCATCGGCCCGATCGACTGGGCGCCGCCCCGTCTCGACGGTGTGGAGATCGTGGTGCAGCCGCACTGCCACCAGCACGCCGTGATGGGATTCACCGTCGACCAGAAGCTGCTCACCGGCCTCGGTGCCGAATTGACCGAGCTCGCCGGTTGCTGCGGTCTCGCAGGCAACTTCGGGATGGAGAAAGGCCACTACGAGACGTCGGTCGCCGTCGCCGAGCATTCACTGCTGCCTGCCCTGCGCAGCGCCGGCCCCGATTCGATCTTCCTCGCCGACGGCTTCTCCTGCCGCACGCAGGCGGACCAACTCGCGGGAGCGAGTGGACTACACCTCGCCGAGCTGCTCGCGTCGCGACTGCCGGCATAAACCAGCGCGACCCGGGGTAGCCGCCGGTTCGGCGCGACCCCGAGTCGGTATCTGCTCGGTGTCTGCAGTCAGCCGCTGATCTGCGGTGCGTTCGCCGGTGGAGGGGTCACGCGGCTCGGGTGCACGAGGATCTCGCCGTCAACCAGCACCATTGCGACCGACGGGATGTCCCCGCGCGCGAACGAGTCGAGCGCCGTCGTGCCCTGTCCACCTTTCGGCACGTCGAGGATCACGAGGTCGGCCGCACGGCCGGCCTCGATCACTCCGACATCGAGGTGGTACCGCGCCGCGACCTCGCCGGTCGCGCAGCACAGCGCGCTGGCCGGGTCGACGCCGCCGAAAGCGGTGGCGTACGCGATGGTGCGCAGTATCCCGAGCGGGAGGATACCGGTGCCCGACGGGCTGTCGGTGCCGAACTGCAGGCGGGCGAGCAGCCCGTTCTGGTTGAGGTATTCGACGATCTTCACGAGCGCGAGCGTGTTGCCGGCCTGCACGACCTCGATCGCCGCCTCCGTCTGGAGGATGCACTCGAGGATTTCCTCGAACGGCCTGGCGGTCGGTCCGCCGTTCGCGTGGCAGATGACGTCCGGCTTGAGCGCAAGTACGAGATCGCTTCCGACCACGTGGGACCCGGGGACGGATGCTCCGCCGACGTGCATGGGGATGACCCATCCGCGCGACCGTGCTTTCTCGATGGGGCCGCGGATCTTCTCGGGGTCGATGCTCGAGCCGAGCCCGACCTCCCCGACCAGGTGCACTCCCGCCTCGACCATCTCGTCGAAGTCGCTCGAAGTGATTCCGGGTTCGATCAGCAGCGCTCCACCATGCAGTTTCGCTCCGCCGGGACGCAGGTCGAGCGAACTCTGGGCCGCGGCCATGGCTATCGACTTCGCCCCGATCGGAGTGCGCTGCCGCCCCGGCCAGTGAGTCTCGCCCGCCGAGATGAGGGTCGTCACTCCACCGTTCAGATGTGACGAGATCCACCCGAGGGTGTTTTGCCTCGGGGTGAAATCACCGAGCACCGGATGGGTGTGCGGGTCGATGAGCCCCGGGGAGATGACCGCCCCCTTCACGTCGATGGTCGTGTCGACGTTCTCGGAATCCAGCTCGGACCAGAAGCCGACCTTCGAGGTGACTCCGTCTTCGATGAGGACCGAGTCACCGTCGAGAACCGGGTTGTCCAGCCTGCCGCCGATGATGTGGGAAGCGCCGTGGATGAGTGTGATCATGACGTACGTCCTTCGGGTTGGGGGCGGGACCGGGCTCAGCGGAGGCCGTCGACCCCGGCGGCATCCTCGGCGGAGAGCCCGCCGACCCGGTGGTGCGGCCGCGGGCCGTTGGAGGCGGCGAGCGCGACGAGGATCTCGTCGGAGCGAGGGGAATCGCCGACGCGGAATTCGATCGCGTCGAAGTGCGAGCGGATCATCATGGCGTCCTTGTGATGGATCGGGATGTCGAGCGATGCGCCCTGTGCGCCGTGCTTCTTGACGCTCGGAAGGATCGAGACGCCTTTGGCGATGTCGCGGGTCGGCTGGCCGAACTTGGGGTGGAGAAGCGCTGCGATGTGTTCGATCTCCCCGCGCTCCCCGACGATGCCGCCCTTGCCGTAGGCCTGCAGGTTCCCGTCGAGGAGTTCCTGGGCTCGAGTGGTGAAGACGCGACCGAGCACCTCGCCGGCTTCGATCAGTTCCTCGAGATCGTCGGACCAGCGTCCGGCGTACGGGTTCTTCACGATCGCGGCGACGACGACGCGCTTGATCGGGCGCTCGGTGACCCGTTCACCATCGGCGAGGACCTCCTCGACCTGCACCACCCACTTACGCACGAAGAGGTTGAGATCGCTCGCATCGAAGTCTGAACTGGCCACGTTTTACTCCTAGATTCCTCGCAGGCACGGTGGTGTCGACCGATAGCATGCTGTTCGGTACTATTAGCATGCTACTGGAAAACGGACCTCGTCGCCCCTCATCCGGCCCCGGCATCCGTTCACTCACCGCCACTTGACGACAGGAATCGATATGCCCGCTCGCACAGCCGTGATCATGGTCGACGTGCAGAACATGTACCTCCAGCAGGAGTCGCGTGACCGCTATGGCTGGCCAGCCATCTACCGCATGGATGAGACGGTCGCCGAGTGTGCCGCCCTGCTCGCCGAAGCTCGCGAACAGGGTCTCCCCGTCATCTACACCCGTGCCGTCAGCCGCGCGGACGGCGCCGACGCGACGCCGAGCATGCGCGCGCTCCGCGAGGCCGTCGCCGCCGATTTCGATCCCCTCACCGACGACAGCGACTGGTCGTCGGAGATCATGGACGCCGTCGCCCCGCACGAGGGCGACATCGTCATCAAGAAGCTGCGCTGGGACGCGTTCTACGGCACCGAGCTCGACAGCATCCTGCGCAACCTCGACGTGAACCGGCTCATCATCGCCGGGCTGCAGACCAACGTCTGCGTCGACACCACCGCCCGTACCGCGTTGATGAAGAACTTCGAGGTGGCCGTACCCGTCGACGCGGTGTCGACGGACGGAAAGCACCTACACTTCAACGGCCTGGACGCCCTTCGCGTGATCTACGTCGAGATCGCGCCGTGGCGCGACCTGATCGCGCCCGGAGCGAAGTGGGATGTCGCCGTCAGCACACCCGGATACGGGCGCCTCCTCGAGGAACTCCCGCACCCGGCCGAGACGCTCTGAGCGCCGCGGGCCGCACCGAGTCGGTTGCGATAGTCGGGGGCGGGATCGTCGGGATCGCCCTGGCGAGGAGGCTCGCCAGGGACGGTGGCCGCGAGGTCGTCGTCTTCGAGAAGGAGAACCGGGTCGCCGCGCACCAGACCGGGCACAATTCCGGAGTGGTTCATGCCGGGCTGTACTACGCGCCCGGATCGCTGAAGGCGCGGCTGTGCACGCTCGGGCGGATCGCAACCAGGGAATTCTGTGCCGAGAAGGGACTGCCGTACCGGGAGGTGGGCAAGCTCGTCATCGCGGTGACAGACACCGAGCGCAGCGGACTCGACGAGATCGAACGTCGCTCGACGGCGAACGGCGTGCCGGGCCTTCGGCGGGTGGACGCCGGGGGAGTACGCGACATCGAACCGCATGCTCGGGGGGTCGCCGGCCTTCACTCCCCGCACACGGCGGCGGTGGACTACGTCGCGATCACCGAGGCGATGGCGGACGACGTGCGTCGGGACGGGGGAACCATTTTGCTCGACCACGAGGTGACCGGACTCGCCACGGACGGAGGTCGCGTGCGGTTGTCGGCCGCACGCACCGATCGCAGCTTTGACCGCCTCATCGTCTGCGCCGGTCTGCAGTCGGATGTCGTCGCCCGATTCGTCGGGGCCTCACCGTCGCCGAAGATCCTGCCGTTCCGCGGCGAATACTGGACCCTTGCCCCCGACCGGACAGATCTCGTCCGGGGAATGATCTATCCGGTACCCGACCCGAGGTTCCCGTTCCTCGGGGTGCATTTCACGCGGGGAGTCGACGACTCCGTCCAGGTTGGACCGAACGCGGTTCCGGCGCTGTCGCGAGAAGGGTATCGCTGGCGGGACGTGTCGGTGCGGGACACCTGGGACTCGCTCACCTGGCCCGGCGCGTTCGCACTCGCGCGTGAGCACTGGCGGATGGGAGCGAAGGAGATCGCCGGATCGCTCGTCAAGTCGCTCTACTTCCGTGATGCGCGCCGGTTTATTCCGGAACTCCGGATGTCCGACCTCTCGGCCCGGACGGCATCCGGGGTGCGTGCACAGGCCTGGGGTTCCGACGGGGCGCTCCTCGACGATTTCGTCGTCGACCAGATCGGGCCGGTCACGCTGCTGAGAAATGCGCCGTCACCCGCTGCGACCTCGGCAATGGCGATTGCCGATTATCTCGCGGTCACCTACTTGAGAGGCGCATCTTTTTAGTCGCGTAAGCTCAGCGAGTCCGTGTCAATTCAGACGCATAAAGTCCATAGCGCCTGCCAAATCAAGTGAATAACCTCTTATAAAGGTCGAAAAAAGCCGTATGAGCCGAGCACACGGCTCATAATCGTGGTGTCGCGGGTTCAAGTCCCGCTCCCGCTACAGAAAAGTGGATTCTGATCAGGGATCCTCTTGGTCAGAGAGTCCTTCTCGATAATCGCATTTTGTCAAACTCCGGTCTAGATCGGAATGTCTGCAATGCTCCGACGCACATCTGCTCAGGTGGCGGGTAGGCCAGTCGTTCGCAATCTCGCTGATGGGACCCTGCCGAGTCCCGTACGACTTGTCGCCAGATTCCTGCCTCGACCGCGGGAGAGCTTAGTTCCGGAACGGGTAACTAAGACATAGACCATCCAGTGGTTCTGATCCGGCGTGCCGAGCAGCCGGATTCGTGGGTTCTGCTCAAGGCCGTCGCTATCGATGTAGCTGAGTGGATAGCCGCCGACGAGGTACTCGTGGATGCGGTGGTTCTCTATGATCGCGTCGAGCGACCTGGGCGGATGAGTAGCTCGTCCCACGTCTCCCGCTACCGGGAGCGATCTGCTCGCCGCGCTCTGGCTGCCATCCGAGCGGTTCGGCAAGGGTGTCGAGAGCAGCGTTCTCCCGGTCGAACTCAGAGATTACGGTCATCGTATTTCCTCATCGTCGAAGTCCGTGCGCGTAACTGCGTGCCAAATTTCAGAAGCCACCCACCGTTCCTTGCCCCCGCGTCCCCAGCGTCCGGCCGAACGCACCCAGCCGAGGCCTTCGGCTCGGTGTAGCAGGTTTGATCCGGTCGGCTGGGTAACGCTGAGCGCGCGCACGACCGCGTTGACGGTGACGACCGGGTTCTCGAGCAACACGTCGATGAGGTCGGCCACCTGCGACCGGTCGCCGCGCACCTGAGCGCGGTAGCGCTCACGGATGTCGAGCAGGTTGCGGATGCGGTCTGCACTCTCGTTCGCCTGGTGTTCGACGGCGGCGGCGAAAAACTGAATCCATTCGTCGATCTCGCCGCGCTCGCGGACCGCTTGGAGGCGGTCGTAGTACTCGTTGCGGTTGGTTTCGAAGTACCCCGAGATGTGGAGGATCGGCGCGCTCAGCACATGGTCATGCATCAGTTCGAAGCCGATGAGCAGACGACCGATGCGACCGTTGCCATCGAGAAAGGGGTGGATGGTCTCGAACTGGTAATGCATCAACGCCCCGCGCAGCACCGTCGGTATGCTCGACGGGTCATTGACGAAGCGCTCCCAATCGGCGAGCAGCTCGCCGAGGTCGTCTTGATGAGGCGGGATGAAGCGCGCAGTCTCAGGGCGGGCGTTGGGCGAGCCGATCCACACGGGAGACCGCCGGATTTCACCCGGTGATTTCTCGTCGCCACTCCCGTTGGTGAGCAAGGTCTCGTGCAGTGCACAGAAAAAGCGCAATGTGAGCGGCCATGTCTTGATCAGTTGGGTTCCCTGTTCGATCGCGCGGAGGTAGTTCGCGACTTCACGGAGGTTCTCGTTCTCGATCGGGACGTCTTCGTTCTCAGCCGACAGGACTTCGCTCAGGGATGCCTCAGTGCCCTCGATTCGCGAGCTCGCCAGCGCCTCCTGTGCCAATGCGGGGCCGAGCAGCAACGCGGGGTTATCGATGATCATGGCGAGGCCAGAGAGTCGCCCGAGCGCCAAGTCAGCGCGCGACATGGCGGCAACTGTCTCGGGCTCCAGCGCCAGCTCGCGCGGGATGGGTGCGGGCAGGAAGTACGCGTGCGGCCAGGCGCTGAGCGGCTTGGTGGCGAGCGCGCCGAACCGAGTGCTGGTGAAATCGCTGGATCGCATGTCGACTGTCCGAGTCTTATAGAAAGTGGCTGAACTTATAAACCAGAGGCATTTGCTTTATAAGTTAGTGCACTTTATGCAAGCTATGTTGTGTCAGGACTTCGAAATCCGTTGTTCTGTCATCTTGCGGATCAGCTCGAGGTCGTAGACCCCGCAATCCGCCCTCTGAGGCTGCCGCGCCCTACCCCGTGTTCTGCAACCCCGCGGCGACGCCGCTCACCGACAGCAGCAACAGCCGCTGCAGTTCCGGGTCTGCAGCAGAGCCCTCGGGCGCCTCGCGCAGACTACGCAGCGCGCGAAGCTGAAGCAATGACAGCGCGTCGACATACGGGCTGCGCATCTTCACCGCACGCTGCAGCACGGGGCGGTTCGCGAGGAGCTCGCCACCGCCGGCGATGCGTACGACCCAGGATTGTGTGAGATCCATCTCCTCGAGCACGAGCGCCGCAAGATCGTCGCGATCGCCCAGGGCGAGGAAGTGGCGCGCGATCCGTTCATCCGATTTGGCGAGCCCCATGGCGACGTTGTCGATCATGGTGCGGAACAGCGGCCAGTCCGCATAAGCGGAAGTCAGCAGTGTTTCGTCACCGACCGCGTCCAGCGCGCTTCCCAGCCCGAACCACCCTGCGAGGTTGATCCGCGCCTGCGTCCACGAGAACACCCAGGGGATGGCGCGAAGGTCTTCGAGGGAGGACACCGACAGGCCGCGGCGGGCCGGGCGTGAACCAAGGGCGAGGAGTCCTACCTCTTCCATCGGCGTGACCGTCGCGAACCACGGTGCGAAACCGGGTGCATGCACGAGCTCGAAGAAGCGTGCACGGGAGGTCTCGTCCAGGGTGGCGGCGACGTCGGCGAACCGGGCCGCGGCATCCTCGTTCCTCTTCTCGATGGACGGGGAGGAGGCGAGCAGTACGGCAGCCGCGACCTGGTCGATGTGGCGCATCGCAATGTCGTGGTCGCCGTAGCGGGCGAAAATCACCTCGCCCTGTTCGGTGAGCTTGAACCGGCCATCGACCGAATGCGGCGGCTGCGCGAGGATCGCCGAGTTGGCCGGGCCGCCGCCGCGCCCGAGCGCACCGCCGCGGCCGTGGAACAGCGTGAGCGTGATGTCGTTCTCGCGGGCCCATTCGGCGATCTCCCGCTGCGCCTGGTACAGCGCGAGCGTCGCTCCGACCGGGCCGACATCTTTCGAGGAGTCCGAGTAGCCGAGCATCACCTCGAGGCGCCGACCGGTGGCCTCCAGCCGGGCAGCGAACTCGGGATGTTCGATAATCTCCGCGAGGATGCCCGGGGCCGCCTGCAGGTCGGCGAAGGTCTCGAACAGCGGGATGACGTCGAGCACCGGGGGCGCGCCGTTCGGGCCGACCGCGGCGCGGGCCAGTCGATGCACTGCGGCGAGGTCGTCGGCCGATTGACTGAACGAGACGATGTAGCGGCCCGCCGCGCGCGGGCCGTAGCGTTTCTGGATCTGCGCGATCGCGCGTACCAGATCGAGCGCCTCCTTGGCCACATCGCTGAGCGGCTCGCCCGACTCGATTTCGGCCAAAACCGTGCGATGCACAGCCGAATGCTGCCGCACTTCGAGCTCGGCGAGGTGGAAACCGAACGTCTCGACCTGCCAGATGAACTGCTGCAACTGGCCGTACGCGTGCCGGATGGCGCCGGCGCTCACGAGGGATTGCTGCACGATCTCGAGCTCGTCGAGCAGCTGCGCCGGATCGCGGTAGGCGAGATCCGCGTCACGGGTGCGCGTTGCCGCAATGCGACGCGCGATCAGCAGCAGGATGCGCCGGTGCGGCTCATTCGGCGACCGCTTGGCGATCTCCTTGGCTGCCTCGTCATCCGCCGACCGCAGCCTCTGCCATAGCGCGAGCAGCGCATCCGTCGGTGGGGTCGTCGCCGAGTCGAAGGTCAGGCCGCGCCCGACCCGGCTCGCGGTGCGTTCGAGTCCGATCAGCACGTGCTCGCTCGCGATCGCAGCGGCCTTCTTGGTGACCGACGCGGTGACGAACGGGTTGCCGTCGCGGTCCCCGCCCACCCAGGTGCCGAGGCGAATGAAGGAGCGCACAACCGGCGTCTCGTCGCCGGCCTTGTCGCCACGAAGCACATCCTCGATGCGCTGGTAGACCTCGGGGATCGACGTGTAGAGCGTCTCGTCGAAGACCGCCATGATCGAGCGCACCTCATCCACGGGCGTCGGCTTCTCGAGGCGAAGGGGAGCTGTGCGCCACAGGGTGTCGACCTCTTCGAGCAGGCTGCGCTCGATGCGCACCTCATCGGGGCCGCCGTGGGAGAGATCGTGCTCGCCGAGGAACTCGGAGAGGCGGCGGATGCTGCTGGAGACCGCGCGCCGTCGCGCCTCGGTGGGATGCGCGGTGAACACCGGATGGAACCGCATCGCCTGCAGGCGCTCGGTTGCCGCATCCGCACCGATCTCCTTGCTGAGCTGCGCGAACGCGCTGCCCATCGAGACGGATGGGTCGTTGCTCCTGGTTTGGTCTTCGCGCTCTCTCAGCACGCGCACGCGCTGGTGCTCCTCGGCCAGGTTGACGAGGTGGAAGTACGCAGTGAACGCGCGGGCGACCTCGTCCGCGCGTTGGATCGTAAAGCTCTCGACGATCTCCGCAGCGCGCGAGAAGGCTTCGGATGTCTCCTCGGTGTATGCCTGGATCGTCGCGAGTCGCAGCCTCTCGACATCGTCATAGAGGCCGTCGGATCCGCTCTCGCGCAGCACTCGGCCGAGCAGGTCGCCGAGCAGGTGCACGTCTGCCCGCATGGTGCCCGGGATGCGATGTTCGGCCTCGAAGCGCCCGACTAGATCAGTGGTGGAGTCGAGACCCGTGGAGTCACTGGAGCTAGCATCGTGCATGGTTCAACGCTACCGGGCGCCCGATCGCGCATAAACAGGGTGGAGAATTTAGGGCATGACACCGGAGGGCGGCGCGTACGGCGAGGCAGTCCGAGCCGTTCGGGCGGGCGAGCTCGACGCTGATGAGGCCGCAGACCAACTGATCGCCCGGATGACCGATCGGGAGCTCCTCGGACTGCTCGACGGCGACTCTCCCAGGCGGCTCCTGGTTCTCATCCCGGTGCTCCTCGGGCGGCGGTCGTTCGTCGCCGGCGCGGTCCCGCGTCTCGGCATCCCAGGTATCCGGTTCAGCGACGGTGCGCGCGGCGTTGTCATCGGCGCGTCTACCTCCTTCCCTGTCACGATGGCCCGGGCAGCAACCTGGGACCCTTCGCTGGAGGAGCAGGTCGGCCGGGCGATCGGCCTGGAGACCAACGCGCAGGGCGCGAACTACTCCGCCTCTGTGTGCGTGAACCTCCTTCGCCATCCCGCCTGGGGTCGGGCGCAGGAATGCTATGGCGAGGACCCGGTGCTCACCGGCCGGATGGGGGTTGCCATGACCCGCGGAGTTCGCGAGCACGTAATGGCCTGCGTGAAGCACTTCGCGCTCAACTCGATGGAGAACGAGCGTTTCGAAGTCGACGTGTGGGTCGGCGAGCACGCGCTGCACGAGGTCTACCTGCCGCACTTTAAGGCCGTGGTGGATGCCGGTGCCGACTCCGTGATGACTGCCTACAACCGAGTTCGTGGCGAGTACATGGACGTCAATCGCGCTCTGCTCACCGATGTACTGCGGCACGAGTGGGGTTTCTCGGGGTTCGTGACGAGCGACTGGGTGTTCGGCACCCACGACGCGGTCGCTAGCCTGAAGGCGGGGATGGACGTAGAGATGCCACTTCGGTTGCTGCGCGCCCGCGATTTGCCGGCGGCGCTGCGCTCGGGAGACGTGGATCGCGGGGCGGTGCTGCAGTCTGCTCGCCGCATCCTGCGCACCACTGTGCTGCATGCTGCGGCCCACGAGGTCGCGAGGCCGAGCGCCGCCGTCATCGCTTCCCCGTCGCACCGGTCGCTCGCCCGCCAGGTCGCCGCGGAGTCGATCGTGCTCCTCAAGAATGAGGCCGTCGGCGCGGTACCGCTGCTGCCGCTGGATGCCGGCATCCGGCACCTCGCGGTGATTGGCAGGCTGGCTGCACAGGCCAACCTCGGTGACCACGGGTCGTCGCGCGTTCGGCCCCCCTCAACGGTCTCGCCGCTGCAGGGGCTGCGCGAGGCTCTTCCCCGCGTGCGGATCACGACCGCATCTGGTCGGATTGCGCGCGCTGCTGCTGTCGCTGCTGCGGCAGACACGGCGATCGTCGTCGTCGGGCTGGACCAGCACGACGAGGGCGAATCGGTCGTCACAGGTGGAGTCGAAGTGGGCGTGCTCGGTCGGGCGTTCCGTTCGGGTCCCCTCCGGGCATTGCTCATTGGTCTCGCACACCTGGCGTCGCGCTTCGTCCGAGGTGGCGACCGCAGATCGCTCGATCTGCGCCCCTCAGACGTGCAACTCATTCGCGCGGTTGCCGCTGCCAACCCGCGCACCGTAGTCGTGCTCATTGGCGGTAGTGCGATTCTGACCGAGGCGTGGCGAGAGCGGGTGCCGGCCCTGCTTCTTGCCTGGTACGGAGGGATGGAGGGCGGTCACGCCCTGGCGAGCGTGCTGACCGGCGGCGCGGAACCGGGCGGAAGGCTGCCTTTCGTTATGCCGACGGATCTCGCGCACCTGCCTCCGTTCGACGGCGCGGCGAAGTCTGTCGTCTACGACGACAGGTGGGGTCAGCGACTGCTCGACGCGGAGGGACACGCGGCCGCTTTCCCGTTCGGGTTCGGCCTCGGCTACACGACGATGAAGCACCGGTTGGTCGACCACCGGTTCAAGGACACGGGTGGCAGCGCGGAGGTGCTCGTGACCAACACGGGTGACCGCGAGGGCTCAACCGTTGTGCAGATCTATGCCGCGGATGTTTCGCTCGCCCGGCCGGTGGCTCAGCTGCTGGGCTTCCAGAAGGCGTCCCTGCAGGCGCACACCGAGGCGGTCGTGACGGTTGCGCTGGACGCCGGGCCAACACTCCAGCGCGATCCGGCGACACGGCGTTGGACGCCACGCCCGGGTGAATGGGCAATGCTGGCCGCCCAGCACAGCCCCAGCAGCTGGGACGGTGCGATACGGCTCCGCGAGCCCTCCGATACGGACGGTGCTGAGGTCAGCTAAGCGCAGCTCGAGTCAAGCGTCAGGAGAATCCTCGTCGACGGCGAGGGGATGCGCCGCAAGGCCCTCAACGCGAACAGGAAGCGAGTCGTCGTCGCGCAGCACGCCGCGGAGCAACCGCCGCGCTTCCCACCGAAATGTCACACGTGTCTCGTCATGCCGCAGCACCAGATTCCCATCAGGGCCGGCATATCGCTTCTGCAGATCGACGAGCTCCTCGGCACGCAGCAGGGCAACCGTGCTCTCGGACGCTGGATCTACGAGGCGGACCAGCGACGTTGGCCCCGTTAGATCGCTTGCGATGAGACGTTGCTCGCTGGTTGCGAGGATCGTCTTTTGGGCACCGCGTGTTACGACTAGGGGGCGGGATGGTCCGTCAAGCAGCCCGGTCAGCACATCCGCGGCTGCGTTGGGGCGGCCAATCCGCTGCGCTGCCGCCTGCATCCGCTGTAGGCGGCCCGGCTCCTGCAGTAACTGTTCGATCTTCCATCCGATCGTGGAGGGGGTGTTGCACCGGATGGCAGCCCCTTGCTCCATCAGGTAGTCCCCGTTCCGCACTTCCTGACCGGGGATGGGGTTCACCAGCACCATCGGGAGCCCTGCTGCCATGCACTCCGATGCTGAGAGCCCGCCGGGCTTGCCGACGAACAGGTCAGACTCGCGCAACAATTTCGGCATCTCCGACGTGAACCCGAGCACGCGGTACCGATCTCCGGCCGACCCAACGAGCTGCTCAATGCGCTGCCTCAGCGCGTCGTTTCGTCCACACAGGATTGTGGCGGTGAACGGCGAGCGCACGTGCAGCGTCTGACGCACGACCGCGACGGCGTAGTCGCCGCCGGACGCACCGGCGGAGATCAGTAGCTTCGGAAGCCCCTCGCGATCGCGTACTGGTGCCTGCTTCGGTTCTGGCGCGATCGGGATGCCGGTGACCGCGACACGGTCGGGCGGTAGGCCCAGCGCCATGAGCTGCACCCTCCCCTCCTCCCTCGCCACGAAGAGGGCGTGGAATGCGCTCGTGAGCCACAGCCCCTGGAAGTCGTAGTCCGTCGTCACGACAGCGGTCTTCGCATCGATCGCGCCGCGGAGAATCAGCGACGCCAACAACTGGGCCGGCAGGAAGTGGGTGCAGACGATCGCGGTTGGCCGGAACTGTTTGATCGCACTGATGGCGGGAGACGCGTTCGCCCGCGTCCATGGATCAATCGGGCCGCGGCGCCGGAATGGCTGGTCGCTGACGTCGTAACCCCAGTCCACCAGCCATGGCAAGTCTTCGACCAGAACGAAGTAGCCCTTTCCCAGCAGGTCGCGGTACAGCCCGCTGCTCGCGTCCAGCACGTCGAGCACCCGCACTTCGTCGATGTCGGGGCGACCGGCGCATGCCTGCTGCACTGCCGCTGCCGCGCTGTTGTGCCCCGATCCCACCCCGGCGGACAGAATCAATACGCGCTCTCCACCAGCCGTCATGGCCCCCTGTGCCGACGCGCTACGCATGAAGATATGGTAACGCGGCACCGGCCGTGAGGCTCGGCTGGGACGACGACGGTGCACGAGCTGTCGTTGAGCCACCTTTGACCTACCAGGGAATCCGACCGCTTCTGGGTCGTGTTCCTCGCTGATGAACATTCCGGTTGAACCATTGGGCGCGCGCGTTACCACTCGAGCGATGCGTGCGGCTGCAACCTCGACCGAACCCGTACCCCGATAGTTATTGAAATCGGTCGCGGTAAAGCCAGGATCTACGGCGTTGACCTGAAACGCGGTATCACGGAGTTCGTAGGCAAGGTCGATCGTATACATGTTGAGTGCGGCTTTGGAGGGCTGATAGACGGCCCCTTTCGCCGAGTAGTAGAGCGATGCCTCGTACGTCGCCAGGGTCAAAGAGCCTTGGCTCGACGAGACATTGACGATTCGCGGATTGGAGGAATTTCGAAGAAGATCGACGAATGCCTGGGTCACGCGGACCACTCCGAAAAGGTTCAGATCGAAAACTGCTCGATAGGTGTCAATTGGCGCCTCGAGGGCACCCTGAGGGCGACCGCCGCTCATCCCCGCATTGTTGATGAGCACATCCAGGGTGCCTGTTGTGGCGCCTACAGCTTGTCGTGCCGCCTCGACCGACTCCTGATCGGTCGCATCCAGTTGAACCAACTCGACGTTGTCGAAACCCAACTCATGCAGTCTCGAAATCGCGTCAACACTGTTCGGGATGCTTCGACTCCCGAGGAACACGTAATAGCCCTGCTGCAGCAACTGGCGGGCCGTTTCCCAACCGATTCCCCTGTTGGCTCCGGTCACGAGTGCGAGCTGCCCCTGACTTCTCGGCCGCGAACATGGGCGCGATCGGGATTACATGAAGTACCGCAGCCACAGGTAGGGCAGGCTGAGCGTGACGGTGACCGCGGTCACTATGAGGCCGTATTTGGTGAAGGTCCAGAAGGATATGGGTTGGCCGTTGCGCTTGGCGATACCGATCGCGACGACGTTGGCGCTGGCGCCGATCGCAGTAGCGTTGCCTCCGAGGTCGGCGCCGAGAGCGAGTGCCCACCAGAGCGGGTGGGCGGCTGCTCCGCCCGCCTGCACCAGGTCGTTGGTCAGGGGCGCGAGAGTCGCGACGAAGGGGATGTTGTCGACGATTCCCGAGAAGATCGCAGAGCCGAACAGCAGCCCGGCGGCGGCGCCGAAGTAGTTGTCGCCCACTGCCTGGGTGGCCGCTGTGCCGAGTGCTTCGATGACGCCGAGATTCACAAGTGAGCCGACCATGATGAACAGGCCGGCGAAGAAGAGAAGCGTTTCCCATTCGACGTCGCCGAAGATCTTCCTCGGCTCCAGTCTGGTGACCAGTGCGAGCAACCCGGCCCCGAGAAGTGCAACGATGGCGGGCTCCAGTCCAATGAGCGAGTGGAGGATGAAACCGGCCAGGACAAGGCCGAGGACCACCAGCGATTTCACCAGCAGTGGCACGTCGCGGATTGCTTCCCTTTCGTTGAGCGCCATGACGCGCTTAACCCGTTCCGCGTTGTATTTCAGTGATTTGCGAAACATCAGCCAGCAGAGGCCGATGAATACGACGAGCAGAATCGCGATCAGCGGTGCGAGGTTGACGACGAAGTCGTTGAATGTCAGACCGGCGCGGCTGGCAATGATGATGTTCGGCGGATCGCCGATCAGAGTCGCGGTGCCGCCGATGTTGCTCGACATCACCTCAGCGATGAGGAATGGGATGGCGGGGGCGGCCAGCCGCTCGCAGATGAGCAGGGTGACCGGGGCGATCAACAGGACCGTTGTGACGTTGTCGAGGAACGCGGAGAGCACTGCGGTGATCACGACGAGCATGACCATGATCACGAAGGGGCGCCCGCGGGCCCGCTTGGCCGCCCAGATCGCGAGAAACTCGAAGACGCCACTCTGTTTGAGGATGCCGACGATGATCATCATCCCCAGCAGCAGGAAGATGACGTTCCAGTCGATGCCGCTGTCTTCGGAGAAGAAGATACCGTGATCGTCGGTTGCGCCAATCACGACCATCAGCGCTGCACCGACCAGCGCGACGGTGACGCGCGAGATCTTCTCCGTCGCG
Source organism: Glaciihabitans sp. UYNi722 (assembly GCF_040549465.1). NCBI lineage: Bacteria > Bacillati > Actinomycetota > Actinomycetes > Micrococcales > Microbacteriaceae > Glaciihabitans > Glaciihabitans sp. UYNi722. Next base: position 61,424 of record NZ_JBEPTL010000005.1, read on the forward strand.
ATGAAGACGTACGCCGCGACGAAGACGACCAGGGCGAGAACGATCTGAACGCTCATACGTCGGTCCCGGCCACGTCACCGCAAAATCGGAGGATGGCGTCCATGACCGCTGGCAGGGTGACGAAGGCCGGCTCGCCACCACCCCTGCTCTTCACCAGTGCTATCTGTGCGCGCGAATGCGCCATCTGGGCAGCGATCTCCACAAGGGATGCGTTTGCCTCGACGGTGAGCAGAGCATAGACGTGGACGTCATCATCGTCGAGGAGTTCGCCGATAGTGCGATCGGCGGCGTGCGACCAGACATCCTCCGATCCCTGTTCGTCGAAGACACCCGCGAGGGCCATGTCGTCGAGGATGTATCCAGGAACCAACAACCCGAGAACGTCGACGGCCGATACCACGGCGACCGGTGCGCCAGAATCGTCCATCACGACAAGCCCTGGCAGACTCCGGGCTGCAATCAACCGCGCCGCGGCAAGAGCGGACGTCTGACGGTCCACCAGCGAGGCGCTGGAGGCGAGGTCCGATGCGTGCATGAGAAGCTCCTTCAAGTCGGCAGCACAAAACTGCGCCGACCAGACTTCCCGGCTCACCGAGTCGAGCCTAACGCAGCAAGTACTCAGGCCTGGCCATCGATGGCCTCGCGATCAGAACCCCGGTAACGGTGTGGGTGTATGTGAACACACCCACCTTCTTCAGCGCGTTCCCGGCCGACATCAAACCCGCCCCACGCGAGTTCGTGGAACGCTCCGTGAACCTGCAGACCTGGACCGAGCACCCGGCCGGCGGACATTTCGCCGCCTGGGAACAGCCGCAGGCATATGCGAACGACCTCCGTCGTGCGTGCGAACTCCAGGCGCCCGTCGAGGCATCCGGTTAGGTTCCTCGGACGCATCTCCCGCCACAGGGGTTCATCCCGCGACCTCGGTCTGCCCGATGAAGCCTGCCAGCTGGTCGAGTACGCTCTCCCAGCCGTCGTAGAAAAAGCCGTCCCCCGCCATTCCGGTCACTCCGCGCAGGTCGAAGGTCATGCGGGTGAGTTCGCCGAGCGGCTCGAAGGTCACAGTGACGATCGGTGTGTCCTCGGGGTCGCCGTCGGGGTATCCCCAGGTGAAGACGAGCCGCTCGTTCTCGACCAACTCGCGGTATACGCCTCCGGTCACGACTTCGTTGCCGCTCGTCTCGTCGACCATCGTGTACACGTATTGCCCGCCGACCCTCGCGTCGATCGAGACCGACTCGCGCGGAGTGCGCGCACCGGCCGGATGCCACCAGATGGCCACCTCGTCGGGGTCGGTCCAGGCTTGCCACAACTCGGCGGGGGTGGCATCCAGCTCGCGGACGAGGGTGAACCCTGTGGACATATCGATCATGATCGTTCCTTTCGTTTCGCTCGGATGTGTTCTTCAAGAAAGTCGAGGCGCTGCGACCACTCGGCTCGCTGCTTCGCCACCCATTCGGCGGCGTCATCGAGGCCGCCTTCCCGGACACTGCACTCACGCCACTGCGCGCTGACGGTGCGGGTGATGAGACCCGCACCGTCGAGCACGGCGAGGTGTTGGGAGATGGCCGGACGGCTCATGGAGTACTTGCCGGCCAGGTCGCCGACGGTGGTCGGCCCTTCGCCCAGTCTGCTCAGGATGTCGCGCCGTGTCGGATCTGCGAGCGCACTGAAGACGCGGCTGAGCTCGTCGGTCGCCATCGACATGTAAGCAACTCCTTATTTAAGTAGGTGCTTACACTCTAGTCAACGCCACTGCGGATGTCAACGCGCGACGAACACGGGCGTCGTATTCGCCCTCACCGCAGGCTGACCCTGGCCCTCCAGCGCCCGAGCATCGTCACAGCGGCTCCCGTCAACACGACGCCGATTGCCGAGAACCAGACGTTCAGAAACCACTCCATCACCAGGAACGACGGGATGAAGTTGAGCACGGCCGCGATAACGACCACCCACCCGGGTGGCGTCGCGGTGACCTCTCGAGGCGCCTCCCACCGTCCGACGATGAACGAGGGGCCGAAGATTGCGACCAGCACCAGCACGTAGAGAATCGGCCTGCTCCACCACCACGCCGGGGTGGCCGGTGCCGGACTGGCGCCCGGGATGAGCAGCGCAGCGCCGGAAAGCAGGATGATCACCGGCAGGTGCCAGAGGTACACAGTCATCAGGCGGCTGCCGACGACGAACACGACAGCTTTGGCGCCGCCGGTGCGCATCAACCCGGCCAGGACGGGGCGAAGCAACCGCAGCACGCAGGCCTGCCCGAGCGCGAGGGCGACCAGCGGCAGGGTGGGCGGGTTGAGGTTGACGAGCATGTCGGGCGAATACGGGCCGATGGTGGTGAGGGGCACGAGGACGGCGTAGCTGGCCGCGGCGATCACCAACAGCTGCCACCACGACCGGCGAGCGAACCATCCGTCCGCGTACCAGAACCCGAACTGCTGCACGAGCAGCCAGACGAAGAACAGGTTGGCGAGTCCGATCTCGGTGATGCCGGTCGAATAGCGCAGTGCGTCGACGACGATCCCGCCGGCCAGCAGCGCGACCAGAGTCGCCTTCGGGGCGCGGGCGTGCCATCCGGCCATGATCGGCATGAAGGCCTGACAGAGACCGTAGGCAGCCAGGAACCAGAGGGGTGAGCCGGCGCCCGTTGCGACTGTCTGCAGCAACTTCGGATCGATGCCGACGAGGGTGGCGATGCCGAGCACCACGACGTAGAACACGAAGAGGGGGAGCGCGGGCTGGGCGAGTCGCAGCACCCTGTTGCGCACGTATTCGGATGCGCCGCCTCCGCGGCGGACCAGGCTCCTCCATGCCGTGAGGCTGGCGAACCCGCCCACGACGAAGAACAGGGGCATGATCTGCCCGATCCAGGTGACCCCGGCGAACCACGGCTGGTTCAGGATCGGCCGGGAGACGACGAGTGCCCCGGAGGCATCCCGCCCCACCCCGACGAACAGCAGATGGACCACCACGACGAGCAGTACGCAGAAGACTCGAGCCAGGTCGAGCGTGAGGTCTCGCTTCGACAAGTCGATCGACGAGGTGGTCTGGGCGGCGGTGCTCATACGGCGACTTCTGAGATATGAATCACCGTCACAGTATGCCAACTCCGGGCTGGCTGGCGGTTACTCCTCTTTTTTCAGGGCGAGTCCGATTGCGAAGAAGGTGGGCGCCCAGTGCCCGATGAAGATGCCCCACCGGTCGGACTGGGCCTTGTCGTCGTTCTTGCCGCGGGAGAGCAACCATGCGGCGAGCGAGATAACGATCGATGCGAAACCCGCGGTGTAGGCGTGCTGGCTTCGCACCCCCACATCATGGGCCATGGCGATCGGGTCGAAGCGGTTGGCGGTGTCGAGTGTTTTCCGTGATTTCATAGGCTCAGCCTTCGCCCGCGTGTGCTGCGAAACAAGCCCCTATCCAATCCGCGGAATAGGGGTAGCCGATAGTGGAAACCATCGCTCGTCGTGTGCAGCAGCGGCAGAGACACAACATTGATTTTTCGTAGGTTGCCTCGAAAATCTCTCGTAGGTTGCCTCGAAAATCTCTAGTGGAGGCCCGCGAAAAACCCTAACGACGTTAGATTGCACTGAGGTCGACTTCTGCGCAGACCCCAGTGAGTCGGAGAGCACTTCAACTTGTTCGGGAACGATTGACCGAAGAGCCCGTCGTCCTTATTGAAGGGCCACGCAGCGTGGGCAAATCCACCCTGCACAGTCACTCACCGGCCGTCTCAGCAGGGTCCCGATTCAACCGTTTACACAGGCGGAGATCGACGGCGTCAATAACTACTTGCTGCGGCACCTCTTCGACGATCCTGCGTCCCTCATCACCACAGCGACCTCGCCGACGACCCGCGATGAGTACATCCGCAGGGTCGTGCGGGGTGGTTTCCCCCTTGCAATTGACCGGCCCTCCTCCAATTCGCGGTCCCGATGGTTCGAGGACTACATCCGACTCACGCTGGAGCGCGATGCGCGCGAACTTGGCAAGCTCCGCCAGGCTGCTTCGCTGCCACGTCTGCTCGGACGACTTGCCGGACAGACTGCGCAAGTTTTGAGCCTCGCCGACGCGGGTTCCGACATCGACCTGTCTGCTGTCACCGTGGAAAGTTACACACGCATTCTCGAAGCCGTATTCCTTATTCGGCAATTGCCAGCGTGGGGCACCACTCTCACTAGTCGCTCAAGCAATAAACCGAAACTCCACGTCGTGGACTCTGGCGTCGCGGCGCATCTGCTTCGACTCAGTTCTGAACGGCTCGCCAGACGCGACGCCTCAGCACTCACCGATTTTGGGCGCTTGCTGGAAACCTTCGTCGTAGGGGAGTTGAGTCGCCAGGCATCCTGGATGGATGGTCTCGCAGGAATTGGTCATTGGCGCACCTACGAGGGCGAGGAGGTTGACTTCATTGCTGAGCGAAACGACGGAACTATCGTCGCCATCGAGGTGAAAGCTGGCAGCCGCGTCCCCGGATCGGATCTGGCTCCGCTCCGGAAGCTGAGGGACCGGTTGGGAGACAGCTTCGTCGCGGGTGTTGCACTCCACCTTGGAGAGCGCTCATACACCTTCGAAGACCGACTCCACGTCATGCCAGTCGATCGACTGTGGGCCGAATTCTAGGCACCCAGCCGCCGCAGCCGAAGACCCTATCGCCGTGAATGCATCGCTTGTGGGCTGTTGAGTCCAGTAAGTCACTGATGACACCACAAAAGCTTGACATGACACCACAGTGGTGTCATTATGATGGCATGGAACTTGGACAGTACGTCAGCGACCTACAGCGTCAGTTAGCGGATGCCGCAGAGAACGGCAGCGAAGACACTCGCGCCGTCGCCGAGCGTCTCGCCGCCGGGCTGGATGCCGCAATGCGGCTCGTACTGCTCGATGCCCTGTCGGCCGCGGCCGGCGAAATCACCCGCGACCTCGCACCGGGCTCAGTTGACCTGCGGCTGCGCGGACGCGAGATCGAGTTCGTCGTCACCCAGCCGAACACCGAATCCGTCAGCGACGACCTGCCCGCGGCATCCGTCGACCTCGACGACGTGAGCACCTCGCGCACGACGCTTCGCCTGCCGGACGCCCTCAAAGCGCGCGTAGACGACGCGGCGGCAGCTGACGGCCTGTCCGTCAACACCTGGCTGGTCCGTGCGATTGCAGCCGCTCTCCAACCCAAGCAGCGACGATCTGCGCAGCGCACACTACGCACCGGCGACAACTTCGCCGGCTGGGCGCGCTAACTAGGCCGGCCAACCACATCCACCAGCCCCGCGAAGCCGCGGGGTAGAACCAACACGCCCACAGGAAAGGGAGGCGCCAGCATGCCCACTTACAACACCCCCACCCCGATCGACCTCGCGATGAACATGCAGGTCGGCGCGATCGAGGTCTTCGCCGCCGACCGCACCGACACGGTGGTGACCGTGTCGCCCACCAATCCGACGAAGGCGGTCGACCGCCGCGGCGCCGAGGAGACCAGGGTCGACTTCGACGGCCAGCGGCTGACGATCAATGCCCCGCGGCCGCGCCTCAGCTGGATTGGTCCGACCGAGTCGGTCGACGTGAAGATCGAACTGCCGACGGGGTCGCGATTCACCGCCGAGATAGCGGTTGGCGGCGTGCGCACCACCGGACGCCTCGGTGCCACCCGCATCAAAAGCTCGATGGGTCCCGTGGATGTCGAGACCACCGACGACCTGTGGCTGCGCGCCGGGCACGGCAACGCGACCCTGGGCACTGCCGATGGCGGGATCGAAATCACGGCTGACCACGGCCAGATCCGGATCGGCAGGGTCACCGGCGACGCCATTCTCAAGGCGTCGCACGGCTCCATCATGGTGGGAGAGTCCGGCGGCGACCTCGACGCCAAGCTCTCTTACGGCGACCTCGACATCACGAGGGCGCTTGCCTCCGTTGCAGCCAAGACCGCGTACGGCAGCATCCAGCTGGGAGAGGTCTCGAGCGGCTCCATTCAGGTGGAGAGCGGGTTCGGCGCGGTCACCATCGGCGTGCGGCCTGGCGTTGCGGCCTGGCTTGACCTGTCCTCGAAGGAGGGACATGTGCGCAACCAGCTCGACGGCGACCGCAGCCCCGACGAGTCAGAACAGGCCGTCGCAGTGCACGCCCGCACCCAGTACGGCGACATCAACATCCAGCGCGCCCGCACGGTGGAGCTCTAGAGGATCGCGCCAGCGATTGCGACTACCGGGTTGAAACAACAGTTGGAACAACAGAAGGGAACGACACACATGACCACCACAGCGATCGACGTCCGAGGGCTGCGGAAGTCCTATGGCGATAAGACCGTGCTCGACGGCATCGACCTCAGCGTGAACGCTGGCAGCGTTACCGCACTGCTCGGCCCGAACGGCGCAGGCAAGACGACGACGGTACACATCCTCTCGACGCTCGTGCGGCCCGCCGGCGGCACGGCCTTCGTGAATGGATCCGACGTCGTTCGTGATCAGGACGGCGTCCGCGCCTCCATCGGTCTCACCGGTCAGTTCTCCGCGGTCGACGGCCTGCTCACCGGCGAGGAGAACCTCCTGCTGATGTCACGGCTGCGCCACCTCGGTGCCAAGCGCTCGAAGACGCGGACGGCTGAACTGCTCGAGCAGTTCGACCTCGTCGAAGCCGCCCGCAAGCCGCTCGCCACCTACTCCGGCGGGATGAAACGCCGCCTCGACCTCGCGATGACTCTCGTCGCGGCACCGAGCGTGATCTTCCTCGACGAACCCACCACAGGCCTGGACCCGCGCAGCCGCCACACCATGTGGGACATCGTGCGCGCCCTGGTCGCGGACGGCACGACAGTGCTGCTCACCACCCAGTACCTCGACGAGGCGGACGAACTCGCCGACCGCATCGCGGTGCTCGACGGTGGCCGCATCGTGGCAGAGGGAACGCCTGACGAACTCAAGCGCCTCGTGCCTGGCGGGCACATCCGGCTTCGATTCGCGGATGCCGCAACGCTCGATGCGGCAGCCCGCCTGCTCGACGACTCCACTCGCGACGACGTCGGGCTCGGGCTCAGCGTGCCGAGCGACGGCGGCGTCGGGACCTTGCGCACGATACTCGACCGCCTCGCGGCGGCGAGTCTCGAGGTCGACGATCTCAGCATCCACACTCCGGACCTCGATGACTTCTTCTTCGCCCTCACCGGCCAGCAAGATCAGACCGGCCAGAAGGATCAGCCCGGCCGCGTCGACCGACAAGGAACCGAATCATGACCACCATCACGACCGACCATCCTGCAGCCCCGGCCACTCGCCGACAGTCGCACGTCGTTGCCGACTCGATCACCATGCTGCGCCGCAACCTGCTGCATATGGTGCGCTACCCTGGTCTGTCAGCCTTCACCGTCGGCGGGCCGATAGTGTTCCTTCTTTTGTTCGTGTTCGTGTTCGGTGGCACCCTCGGAGCCGGCCTGCCGGGCGTGGATCCGGCCGGCGGGCAGCAAGCGTACCTGGCGTACGTCATGCCGGGCATCCTCGCGATGACGGTCGCGGGTAGTGCGAGCGGTGCCTCCATCACTGTCGCGATGGACATGACCGAGGGGATCACCGCGCGGTTCCGCACGATGGCGATCTCGCGGGCTGCGGTGCTCGCCGGGCACGTGCTCGGCAATGCCATCCAGGGCCTGATCGCCGTTGTGCTGGTACTCGGGGTCGGCCTCCTGGTCGGCTTCCGCCCCTCAGGCGGGCTCATCGACTGGATCGCCACCGCTGGCGTGATCGCGCTCTTCGCATTCGCGCTCAACTGGCTCGGAGTCGCCATGGGGATGCAGGCGAAGTCGGTCGAGACGGCGAGCAACCTGCCGCTCATCCTGACCTTCCTGCCTCTTCTCGGCAGCGGCTTCGTGCCGACCGGCTCCATGCCGGACTGGCTTCAGTGGTTCGCCCAGTACCAGCCGTTCACGCCGTTCATCGAGTCCGTGCGCGGCCTGCTGCTCGGCACTCCGCTCGACGGGGACGTGTGGTTTGCGACCGGGTGGGCCATCGTGATCGCGGTCGCCGGATACGCCTGGTCGATGGCGCTCTACGAGCGGAAGTCGGTGCGCTGAGTCCGGTTGCGAGATCATCGCGGCCTGGACAGTGATTCAAGGAGTGAGTATCCATTCGAGGCCTCGGACGGCACGCTCAACACTTCAGGCACATTGACTATTCGCGTCGGGGAGTGACTCGGCATGGGGATGAAGGTCGACTCAGGCGGGCAAATATGGTGAAGCCGCCCGGGAATGCGTATGCAATTTTTTCTCGCGCTTCCAACAAAGGCGCACGGAAGACTTCCCTTAGCCCAGTGCATACGTATACGGTATGGCCATGTCAACTTTTAGAAAGCGCGTCTTTGCCCTCATTGTTGTGGGTACCGTCGGCGCACTCGCTCTCACCGGATGCAGCGCAGGCAGCCGCACCGGCAATGCGAATGCCACAAAGGTTACCTGTGACTACACAGCACCCAGTTCCGCGACGACGGTCAACGTCCTCGCCTACAACTCATCCGCTATTGACCCGTTCACCAACACGATGGTGTCGAGCTGCACCAAAGGCAAGGTCACGGTGAAGCACGATCCCATCGACTTCGGCGGTCAGGTCACGAAGACGACCGCGACGCTCGCGGGCGATACCGGCTCTTACGACATCGTCGAGACCTACGGCTTCGTGATTCCCAGTCTGGCGACCGCTAAGAAACTGCGTCCGCTCGACGATCTTTACAAGAAGTACGCGAACGACTACGGCCTGGATAAGATCAGCGCGTCGATGCGAACGGGCATGTCCTTCAATGGCAAGCTTTACGCCCTGCCGATGCAGACACAAATGTTCGTGATGGCCTACCGTGCAGACATCTTCACAAAGCTCGGCCTCAAGGTGCCTACGACCTTCCCCGAGATGACCAAGGCGGCCGATGCGATCAAAGCAGCTGGAGTCATGCAGTATCCGATCGCGCTTCCCTGGCTCGCCACGTCGGACGTCTCAACGAGCTTCCAAGCCGCGATGAATTCGCTCGGCGCCGACTTCGTCACGTCGAACGGAAAGGTGACGTTGAATACCCCTGAGGCGAAGCAGGCTCTTCAGGCGATGAAATCGTTGCAGCCGTATATGGACCCGCAGGTCACCACCTTCGACCAGCCCAAGGTTCAACAGCAGATGTACAACAACACTGCAGCTATGTCGATAATGTTCTCGGGTCGTATGAACGACCTCACGCTTGAGAACAACAGCACCTTGGCCAAATCGTTTGCTTTCGCCGCCCCGCCCAAGGTCAGCGACAACGCCAAGTACGCCTACGACCGCCTGTCGATCGACGGATGGTCGATTCCCTCTAACACAAAACTCGACCCCAAAATGCTCTTCGTGATGATGGCATCGGCCGTCAGCGAAGACGCGTCGAAGGCATCGGTTCCCGCCGCATATCCGGCTCGCGAGGGCATGGTCACCGCGAAGAACTCACCCTACGGCAAGGCGGCGAACGACTCGATCGCAGCGGCGATGCCACCGGTCGTGGCGGCGAACCTGTCCGACGTATCCAACAAGATCCGTCCCATCCTGATGCAGGTCCTGACGGGCGCCGTCTCGGTCGATGTCGGACTGACGCAGATGCAGGCTGCCGGCGAGGCCGTCGCCGGCTGAGTCCCGCAGCAGTATCCGGTGATCCATCATCAATGGAGATGAACCAATGAAGACGCGTGAATTCTGGATGCTCTTTGCACCGAGCTTCCTGGTGATGGGCGGACTTCTCGTCCTCCCTCTCATCCGCACCATCCAGTGGAGCTTCGAGAACGTCCGCTACGGGACGCCCGGAACCTTCGTCGGGCTCGGCAACTACATCGGGGCCCTCACCGATCCGAGGTTCGGCAAGGCCGTCCTCTTCACTGTCGCCGTGACAATTATCACGACGGCGATTCTGCTCGTTCTCGGTTATATCGTCGCGACCGGAATCGATAGGCTCACGAAATCGCGCCCGATTGTGCTGGGGATCCTGCTCGTCTCCTACGTACTCCCGAACCTAGTGGGCGCCGTTGCCTTCTCCTGGTTATTCGACGACAACTTTGGCGGCATCGTCAACAGGTTCATCGGGCTTATGGGCGGAAGCGAGGTGCTGTGGTTCACCGACCAAGTGCCCAACGCCGCCCTCATCATCGCGAACACGGTGTGGCACATGCTGCCGTTCGCGATGCTGATCATTTTGGCTGGCTTGCAGGGCGTGCCGATCGAGCTGCGTGAGTCGGCGAACATCGATGGGGCGTCGCCATTGCAGACGCACCTTAACGTCATCATACCCACGATCCGCGGGGTGCTCGGCTTTGTGACCCTCATCTCGATCATGGATGTGTTGCGCATGTTCGACAACCTGATCCCCCTTTCGCCGCAGGCGGAAACGATCGGAAACGAGTCAATCATGCTCTACGTCTATTCGGTGGCCTTCGCTAATGGGCCCAGCAGCTCGGCCTGGGCAGCGCGATCAACGTGCTCACAATCATCATCATTCTCATCATGCTCATCCCCTTCATCAGGGGGATCTTCAAAGAAGCGAAGGCCCTACGATGACGCTCAACGCACGGTCGCTCTCCACGGGCACGACAGCCACCGCCGATATCGAAGGCAAGGGCCGGAGCCGCAAGAACGGGTCAAAGCGCAAGCCGCCCATCATCACAGGTACCTTGCTCGGGCTCCTCTGCCTGCTGACCCTGAGCCCGATCATCTGGATGACGCTATCGGTGACAAAACCCACAAACGTGGCGTTCGCGAATCCGCCGGTGTTCGGGGGCTACCAGCCCACACTGCAGGCATTCGTCGACCTGTGGGAGACTACTTACTTCGCCGACTACCTGACCAATACCCTCGTGGTGGCCGTAGTCTCGACCGTGATCGCGCTGATTATCGGCATCCCCGCCGCCTATGCTCTCTCGCGGTTCCCGAGCTACGTATCGGCCATCCTGCTAGTACTCGCGCTCATCTTCCGAGCACTGCCCCGCTTCGCCGTGGTGCTGCCGATGTACGACATCAGCCGGGCGCTCGGCATCTACGACAGCACGTTCGCGCTAGCTATAGCACTGGTCGCGATCAACCAACCGTTCACGATCTGGCTTCTCCGAAACTTTTTCGCTGACATTCCGAAAGAACTCGACGAGGCGGCGATGCTCGACGGCTGCACTAGAACTGGGGTGCTGCGCCGAGTGATGATCCCATTGATGGGACCCGGCATCCTTACGGCTGGCATCTTCGTGTTCCTCTTCGCGTTCCAGGAGTACCTAACCGCCCTGGTACTCACCGACACCTCATCAAAGACCGTTCCCGTCTTCATCGCAACGCAACTCGGGCAGACGCTGCCGATGCTGCAACAGTCGGGCGCGGCCGCGCTGCTCCTGACCATCCCAGTGATCTTCATCGCGCTTATCGCCCAAAAATATCTCGTCGCGGGGTTGAGTGACGGCGCCGTCAAGGGGTGAGGTGACGCCGCTCGTTCTTTTGGCCGGCATGAACTGCACGGCCGATCTCTGGGCTGACTGCGGACTCGGCAACACCCTGACGCCCGTGCTCGGCGAGCGGTCGATCAACGCACAGGTCGATCGGCTGCTCGCCGACCTCCCCCCGACTTTCGCCCTCTGTGGGTTGTCCCTCGGGGCCATCGTGGCCATGGCGCTCGTCGCCCGGGTGCCCGAGCGGGTCGAGCGCCTGTGCTTGATGTCGACCAATGCCAAGGGCCCCACGCCTGCGCAGCAGGAATCGTGGAAGGCCTGGGCCGATCGAATCGAAGCAAGCGAGAGTCCCGAAAACCTGCAGGACGAAATCCTCTCCGCGCTCTTGTCGCCCGACGCGCTGGCCCACCGGCCCGACCTCGTGCGGAGGACTCGTCGGATGGGGGCGGCGACGAGGGCCGTGAATCTCAGCGCCCAACTGGCGATGCAGGGCACACGCTCCGATCTGCGGCCGGCACTGCGCCGCATCCAGATCCGGACGCTCGTCGTCTCGGGCACCCGGGACACGATCTGTCCGCCCGAGTCCCATCGTGAAATCGTAGCCGCGATGCCGCGTGCGCGACTCATCTCCGTCGATAGCGGCCACCTGCTACCCCTCGAACGAGCGGATGTCATTGGCGATGTTTTGCGCGCATGGCGCGACGGCGATCCCTGACCGAGGGTTGGCCGCGCCTTAATCAGTCGCGCGGTGCCAGCAACCCCGCCAGGTGCGCCATCAACGATGACGCCAGGTTGTAGACCACGAGCTGCGCCCCGTCGTCAAAAGCCCTGCTCGCGACGGCGGTGGTGTTCACAATATCCATCCGAAGCGCGCCGCCTGATGCGATCGCCGTGTTTACGCGCGCGATTGCCTCGGCGACGGGCAGGTCGGCGGGGCCAGATGACGCGGCCAAATCTGCGGGGCCGATCATCACGCCGTCGAGTCCCGCGGTAGCCACGATGGCGTCCGCCGCCGCCACTCCAGCGGGCGATTCGATCATGCCGATGAGGAGCGTGTTTCTGAGATACCAGTCGCGGTGTTGCGTAGGGTCGGCTCCACCGAACCGACCAGCCCGGCTGTAGGTCGCGAAACCTCGGCTGCCAACCGGCGGATAGTGGGTGGCAGCGACCAGGGCCACGGCGTCGGCGGCGGTGTCTACATGGGGCGCGAGGATACCTTCTGCGCCCTGGTCGAGGGCGCGCAGTATCATGCCCGGATCGTTCGCGCCGACGCGAACAACAACGGGAACCCCGTGGATTGCGGCCACCGCGATGTGCTGGCGGAGCGCCACGATGTCGGCGGGACCGTGCTCGCAGTCGACGAGCACGAAGTCGAAGCCAGCGACGGCTGCCATCTCGACCAGTTCTTCGGCCGGGATCCTCAGCAGGACGCCCAGCAGACGCTCGCCCGACTCGGCCCGCGCGCGTAAAGACACGCGCATCAGGCGACCATCCCCGCAGAGAGGTCGACGTCGGCGCCGGAGAGCCCTGGCATACCGAGCATCGCGACCACGGCCCGGCCAACCTCCTCCTCAGTCACCATCCGACCGAGCGCAGACCGCGAGACGAACGACGCTTCGGCCTCGTCAATCGATGTTCCAGCGCGTTCGGCCTCGAGCCGGAAGTTTCGTTGCATGCGCGCACCGTCAACCGGCCCGGGCGACAACGTGTTCACGTTGACACCGGCCCGCCCCACCTCGAAGGCGAGGGCTGATGTCAACCCGATCACCGCCATCTTGGAGGCGCAGTAAGGCGTGCGATGGGGGAGAGGCCGTTTGCCCGATACCGAGGCAAGGTTGATCACATCTCCCAACCCGCGTTCGACCATGGGCGGCAGGAACGCCTTGCAGAGCAAAAAGACGCCGCGCACATTGACAGTGAAGACGGAGTCCCAATCTTCGACCGAGATTTCGGTGAGCGAGGCGACCGGGCCGGGAACGCCGGCGTTGTTGATCAGGATCGACACTGGTGTGCCGGCGAGGCTTGTCGCCAGCCTGTCGACCGACGCGGGGTCGCTCACATCGCAGGCGATGGATCGTGCCCGGCTGCCGAGGCGGCCCACAACGTCATCGAGCTTGGTAGTGTTGCGGCCAACGACCACGATGTCTGCGCCGGCGACGTGCAGCGCGGTGGCGATAGCTGCTCCGAGGCCGCTTCCGCCACCCGTCACGAGTGCGGTGCGCCCGACGAGCCCGGTCATCGAGCAGGCACTCGTGAGGCGAGGTTCTCCTCAATCCACGGGAAAGTTCGTCCGCTATGCATCCAGGCGCGGACATCTCCCGATCGGGCGTGGCCCTCGAACAACTCGACGCGAGCGGCCCGGCCGCACACCTCGCCGAGCATCGCAGACGACGCGGTGTCCTTAATCTGCTGGAAGGTGACCGTGCGCAGGTACTTGCCCACCCACAGGCCACCCGTGTAACGGGCCGCGCCGAGGGTTGGCAGCACATGGTTCGTGCCGATCACCTTGTCTCCGTACGACACGCAGGTGTTCTCGCCGAGGAACAGGGCGCCATAGTCGTGCATCTTCTCCAGAGCGAGACGCGGTTCCTTCGTGAAGATCTGTACGTGCTCGAATGCGAACAAGTCGGCGAGGGCGTAGGCCTCGTCGATGTCGTCGACGACGATGACCTGGCCCCAGTCGCGCCAGGCTGGCTCGGCGTAGTCCCTCGTCGACATGCCAGGCAGCAGCTGCTCTATGTGCTCTAGCACCTGCTGGCCGAGAGAGCGCGACGTTGTGATGAGAACGGCGGGTGACTCCGGACCGTGCTCGGCCTGCGAGAGCAGGTCTACGGCGGTGAGGAACGGATCGGCCTCATCGTCGGCCACGATCATAATCTCGGTCGGGCCGGCGAACAGGTCGATGCCGACCTCACCGAACAGCTGACGCTTGGCCTCCGCCACGTAGGCGTTGCCGGGGCCCGAGATCATGTTTACCGGCTGCATTGTCTCGGTTCCGAGGGCCATGGCCGCGACGGCCTGAACTCCTCCGAGCACGTAGATCTCATCTGCACCGGCGAGCTTCATGGCCGCAATGGTGGCGGCGGGAATCTCGCCCCGGATGGGCGGGGTGCAGGCGACGACGCGAGGCACGCCAGCGACCTTGGCCGTGATGATCGTCATGTGCGCGGATGCGGTGAGCGGGTATTTACCGCCGGGGATGTAGGCGCCTGCAGCCTGCACCGGCACGTGCTTCTGCCCCAGAAAAACGCCCGGCAGTGTCTCGACCTCGATGTCGACGAGTGAGTCGCGTTGTGCCTGCGCGAAGGCGCGCACCTGCTTCTGCACGAACACGATGTCGTCGATGACCTGCTGGTCGAGCGTCTCCATGATCGCCTCGACCTGGGCATCATCGAGGCGAAAGGCCTCCGGGGACCACGTGTCGAATTGTTCGGAGTACCGACGCACCGCACTGTCACCGTCCTCGCGGATACCGGCAATGATGGACTTCACTCGCTCGGCCACGTCGCTCTGAGTGCTGTCGGTGAACGACTTCGTCGGCGCACTCTTCAGATATAAAGGCATCGCTGCTTCCTTTCGATGTGCATACGTATGCTGTCATTATGCTTTCGTATGCATGGAGGGTCAACCCTCCAATAGACTTCGAGGGTGGGCATGGCCATTACGAGCCGGGACGTCGCGCGACTGGCAGGCGTGTCGCAGCCGACTGTCTCTCGCGCGCTGCGAGACGATCCGCGTGTCTCCGAAATGACCAAGGCCAAGGTGCGTGCTGCAGTCGACCGCCTGGGCTACGTGCCCAGCGAGGCCGGCCGAGCGCTCTCATCCGGCCGCACCCGTCGCATTGGCCTTCTCGTCACCGATCTCGAGAACCAGTTCTACGCGCACATAATCGCCCCGGCGCACCTCCAGCTCGAGCAGCTGGGCTACCAGCTCATGCTGCACACCGAGACGGCAGACAACGAAACGATCGTCGAGAGGCTGATCGCGAACGGCGTCGACGGCGTGATCCTCGCGACCACGACCGTCGATTCGGTGGTGCCGCTTCGGCTTCGAGACCGCGGCCTCCCTTTCGTCTACTTCAACCGCACGGCATCCTTCGCCGACGCCGACGCCACTGTTGTCGAGCCAGCTTCCGGTTTCGCCGCGGCCGCCTCTCGGGCTGTCGCGCTTGGGCATTCCCGCATCGGCGCCATCCTCGGTCCGAGCAACACGAGCACGGCGCAGTCGCGTGAAGTCGCACTTCGCGCGGCGCTGGCGGCGAACGGGCTCGATCTCAGCCCGCATAACATTCGGCGAGGACCGTTCGATACGCGCACAGGAGACGACGCGACGACCTCGCTCCTCGGACAGCTGTCGCCCCCCACTCTTATCTTCTGTGCAAACGACGTCGTGTCGTACGGGGCGCTGAACGCCGCACGCCGACTGGGCGCGGCAGTTCCGGGCGACGTGTCGATCATCGGCTTCGACGACCTACCAGCGGCCTCGTGGCCGATCATCGAGCTGTCGACGATCGCGTACGACCTCACCACGATGGCGCGCGAGGCGGCCCGGCTGATAGCGCGCCGTATCGAGCAGCCCGACGCTCCCGTCTTGCATGTCAAGTACGAGACCTCTTTCGTCGAGCGTCGAACGCTCGCTTTGGCATCCCCCTCAGCCTGATCGCCCACCTCGGACTTGCGCTCCTTGCGTTCGTCCTGTGCATACGCATACACTGCTGATCATCACCGCACCGTTTGAGACACATCAGTGCCTTGGCCACGAACAGAAGGAGCGCGAGCGTGCCTCTCGATCCGGTCGCTTACCAACCGTATGCCGACCCCGACGATTTCATCCGCGAGGTCACCGACCTCATCTGGGTGGATCGCTCGATTAGCTATATCCGCGAGAATTACGAGCCAGACTCCATCGTGCACGGCGGCTATGGAACCTTGGACAACCGCGCCGAGGTGATCGAGGGCACTCTGATGCGCATCTCGGCGACCCCCGACCGCACGGGCCAAGCCGAAGATGTGATTTGGGAAGCACGGGGCGACGATGCGTTCCTCAGCTCGCACCTCGTTCTCTCAGGGCATCTGCGGGCGCCCGAGGTGAGCCGCACGATCGCGAACTGTCTCTACCGCCGAGGCCGCATGGTCGAGGAATGGGTCGTGCGCGACTCCCTCGCCGGTGCCCTTGAACGCGGGGATGATCTCGACGCCCTCGCCCGTGCCCAGGCGTTCCGCGGCTACACCGGATCGTGGTTGGAACCGGCGCCGGTCGATCCGATCGCGCTCGGCGATTCTGGACCCCGGCCCGACGATTACCATTCCGAGGTCGAAACGGTAATCGAGATGATCCAGACGGTCTGGAACGACCGCGACCTGCAGAGGGTCGAATCGTTTTTCAACCGCGACCTTGTGCTGCAGACCGTCGGCAACCGAACGATCATCCGCCCCGAAGGCTACCGACGCGCCCTGCTCCGTTTCCTCGAAGCATTCCCCGCGGGACAGTTCGAGGTGCGCGACATACAAACGAACTATGACGTGCGCTATGCCGGACTCCGGGTGGCCATCACCTGGAAATTTCTCGGCTCGTATAACGGCCAGCCGAACTACGGGCCCATCACCAACAAGCCGGTCGACGTGCTCGGTATGTCCCAGTTCACCTTTCACAAGGGAGTTCTCGTCAAAGAGGTGCGCCTCTGGGACGACATCGCGCTGAGGGCCCAGATCGCCGGCATGCGCGGCGACGAGCCGGTCCGCCCCACCAATATTTACTGACAATCTAGGTACGGAAAGAAGAAGAATAATGCGCACTGATGTGATCATCGATCAGGCCGAAGTGGAACGCCGCACGATTCGCAAGAGCGACTGGGTCCCCTGCAACTCGGCATTCATCGATTGCCGCACCCCGGGATCGGACAGAAAAGAAAACTACGCATTCATCGGGGCGGGGGTCTCTCAGAACGCGAGCCAGGTCGTCAACCTTACCGAGAACCACGGCTTCAACACCGGGGCGGCCGGCATGCCGAACGGAATCTCCAACAACCTCCATCTGCACTTCACCGCAGAGGTCTTCATCAACCTGGGCGGCGAATTCCGGCTGCGCTGGGGCGTCGACGGTAAACAGGGCGAATACATCAGTACCGACGGCGACATCATCTCGATCCCTACCTGGATCTTCCGCGGCTTCACCAATGAGGGCCCGGATGAGGGAATCCTCTACACGGTGCTGGGTCGAGACGCTCCCGGCGGCATCATCTGGGGCCCGTCGGTGCTCAAGGAGGCAGAGTCATACGGCCTGCACCTCACCGCCGACAACCAGCTCATCGACACCGTCGCCGGCGATGTCGTCCCTGAGAACGTTCCGCTCATCACGCCGATGCAGCAGCGCTACATCGACGAGCTCACTGACTATTCGGTCGAGGAGTTGCGCACCCGCGTGGTGCAGACCGGCGACCGCGTCTACAGCCGCAATGCGGTGCTGTGCGCCGCGCTTCCCGGCGGCGGCGGCGAGCTCAGCCTGGTGATCGGCTACGGCATGACACAGGACCGCCGCCAGGTACCGCGCATCCACGAACCACACTCCTTCAACGTCGCCTGGATTCGCGCCGCGGCGGGCGAAGGGCTACTGCGCCACCGCCACGACCGCACGCAGGCGATACTGGTGAAGTCGGGCCGGTGGGAGATCACGCTGAACGGCCACCCGGCGACGACAGTCGAGCTCGGACCGGCAGACTCGTTCTCGGTACCCGAAGGCAGCTGGCGCGAGTTCCGCTGCGTTGAGGCTGGCGAGACGGGCTCGGGCGAGCTTCTCGTGATCAACGGGGGAGACGACCGGGTCTACCTCGACTGGGCCCCCGAGGTTGTGGAGGCGGCCCGCCAAGCCGACTGGATGATCGACCCGAATGGCTACCTCGCTCCCGTCGGAGTAATGGTCACCGCCACCGAAGACGACTGATCCGATCGCCTCGCCACCCGGTATGACCTGGTCACTACGCGTCGCCGCGACCTCGCCTAAGATTCGCCTGGGCGAGGTCGCGAGCAACGTTGAGCGCATCCGGGCTGCGCTCGAAAGTGCCGTCGCCGACGACGCCGAACTCATCGTGCTTCCCGAACTCGCCACCAGCGGCTATGTCTTCACCGAGCGCGGTGAAGCCGCCAAGGCATCCATCGCCCGCGACGACCCCGCGTGGGCCGACCTCGCCTCGGCTCTAGTGCCAGGGGTCACGGCCGTCGTCGGTTATGCCGAACGCGCGGGACAGCACCTCTACAACACAGCCGCGGTGTTCACCCGCGATCGACGAATCGGCGACTACCGCAAATCACACTTGTGGGGTGCCGAGGCCCTGCTATTCGAGAGCGGAGATAGTGCCGGGGCGATCTTCGAGGTTCCCTTCGGCCGCCTGGCCGTTGCCATCTGCTACGACAACGAATTTCCCGAGGTGCCCCGCCGGCTCGCGCTGTGTGGCGCCGACATGCTCGCGCTGCCGGTGAACTGGCCGCGCGTACCGCGACCAGACGGCGAGCGGCCCCCGGAGACCATCCAGGCGATGGCGGCGGCGCGCTCCTCCCGCCTCGCCACGGTCATCGCCGACAGATCGGGCACCGAGCGCGGCGTGGAGTGGACGGAGGGGACCGCGATCATCAACGACGATGGTTGGCTGGCCGCCGTGCCCGATGCATATGGCTGCGCCGTCGCCACTCTCGCCTTTCGTGCGCGCGGGGACAAGTCGCTCCCGCCTCACAACGATCTCTTCGGCGACCGACGGCCCCACTTGTATTGAGAGGTAACGACTGAGCGGTCAGTGCGCTTGCGAGCGACCCACGTGATCGCCGACAGCAGCCAGAAGCGTGCGCTCGGCCAGCTCCGCCAGGCGCTGCGTCGCGGGGGAGAGGTAGGCGCCCTCTCGCTGGGCCAGGGCAATCGTGTCGTAGAGCGGATCCGCGAAGGGCGTCACGTCGATGTCTGACGGAAATGTCGACGACTCAGCGATCGTGCGCGACACGATGGTGTCGGCGGCGCCCGTCGCCACGAGGCTCAGGGCGGTCTCGACGTGCTCGACCTCGATGGCGGGGTCAATAGTGATGCCCTGCACACGGGCGCGCTCGAGCAGTTGCCGGCGGGTGGGATCGCTCCACCCCGCGTAGGCGTCGTAAAGAACGAGCTTCGCCCGGGCCACCTCGCCGATGCTCACGGGGCCATCGCTCGGCGAACGATGGGTGGAAGCGTAGAGCACCTCGTCGCGAAATAGCGGGGTGATGCGCAGGCCAGCCTCGTCCACCGGCAGTACGAGCAGTCCCGCCTCGATCTCGCCCGCGGCGATCGACTCGGCGACGAGCGCGGAGTTGAGACCGACCAGTCGCACCTTCACGTTCGGGTGCTGGCGGTGGAACCGCTGCACCAGGTCGGACAAATCATAGTAGGCGGCGTTGCGCAGCACTCCGAACGTGCAGGTCCCACCTTCGAGGGAGTTGATGGCGGCAATGGTCTCGATGCCGTTGGCTATCGCGCTCAGGGCAAGCTCGGCGTGCTGGCGCAGGGCGGCCGCCGCTTCTGTGGGGGTGAGTCGCCGGGCGCCGCGGGTGAAGAGCCGGACGCCCAACTCGCGCTCCAGCCGAGCCACGAGTTCCGAGACTGACGCCTGGGTCGAATCGAGTTCGACGGCCGCGGCGGTGAAGGAACCGCACCGGAATGCGGCGAGAAACGCCGCGAGCTGGACGATCGTCACAACCCAATGGTAAACCCAATGGCAAGCATCGTATCCACTGGGCTTGTGGTGTAGCAGAGGCCGAGCTTAGCTATCAGTCATGCGATACAGCCCCGCCCTCCTCCAGAGCCTCGAAGGCTCCTTCCGCCACCTCAAGACCCCGCTCATAAATGCTCCAGCCGCACAACGCGACCCGGCCGTCATCGCGACCGTATCGTCCATGCTGTCCGACATCCAGAGCCGTGGCATCGACGCGATTCTCGACTATGCCCGCCGGCTCGACAACTACCAAGGCGGCGACATCCAGCTCAGCGCCGAGCAGATCGCGACGAGCGGCGACCGCCTGCCGGCAGACCTGCGCGAGGCCATCGAGCTGGGATCCGAGCGCACCGCGGCCTTCGCGGCCGAGCAGCGCTCGCATCTCCTCGACTTTGAGACCGAGCTCGTTCCCGGCCTTATCACCGGTGCCCGCTACGTGCCCGTCTCGCGAGTAGGCGCCTACCTTCCCGCCGGTCGCTTCCCCTTGACCGCCAGCGCTTTCATGACCGTGGGCGTTGCTAAGGCGGCCGGTGTTCCCACGGTGATCGCCTGTACGCCACCGCAGCCGAATGGCGGCGCGAACGACGCCGTTGTGTACGCAGCGCATCTTTCTGGCGTCGACAGCGTGTTCGTGCTCGGCGGTGTCCAGGCGCTCGCTGCTATGGTTTATGGCCTGCTGGGGGAGCTTCCCATCGACATGCTGGTGGGGGCCGGCAATGCCTACGTCGCCGAGGCGAAACGTCAGCTCTTCGGTGCCGTTGCGATCGACCTGCTGGCTGGCCCCTCGGAGGTAGCCGTTATCTCCGACGAGACGGCAGATCCCGAGATCGTCGCTGCAGACCTGCTGGGTCAGGCTGAGCACGGTCCTAATTCGCCTGCCGCGCTCGTTACGACGTCGGAGAAGCAGGGTCGAGCTGTGATCGAAGCGGTGGAGCGTCAGCTAGCTGGTCTGGTGACCGAGCCGATCGCCGGTCCGGCTTGGCGCGACTTCGGGGTGGTGACCGTGGCGAACGACCGCGAGACGGCCGTCGCGCTCATGGACGACCTTGCCCCGGAGCACCTTGAGGTTCTGACCGCAGACGACGACTGGTACCACGATGCCCTCCGCAACTACGGATCGATCTTTCTGGGCCATTGGAGCACGGTCGCGTACTCAGATAAGGGTATGGCGGGTACGAACCACGTGCTGCCCACGGCCGGTGGCGCCAAGCACAGCGCCGGGCTCTCGGTGTCGCGCTTCCTCAAGCCGCTCACCTATCAGCGCATCTCCCGTGAGGCCACACCCGAACTCGCAAACGCAGTGCAGATCATCTCCGATTCCGAGGGGATGGCCGCGCACAGCGCCACGGCAACGATGCGTCTCGCCACCTACCGCGATGAGTCTGCAGAGTAGTTAGCCGTGCAGGAGGGCGTGTCGTCGGGGTAGAGCGATGTGAAAGAGGATCGCTGCCCCGCGGTTCGGGTAACCGCACCTCTGTCCACGGCGGTCAGCGCGCTCCAGCTCGTCACTACTGACGGACAGTGGCGCACAGTAATCGAAAGGCACCATGACTAACTTGTCCAATACTGACCCCGACATTGCGGACCGTTCGGATGGAGACGTCTGGTGGCGCCAGGCCGCCGTGTACCAAATTTATCCGCGCTCATTTGCCGATTCGAACGGCGATGGAATCGGTGACCTTGCCGGTGTCACCACAAAGGTGCCGTACCTACATGATCTTGGGGTTGATGCAGTCTGGATCAGCCCATTTTACCCATCGGCATTGGTCGATGGCGGCTACGACGTCGACGATCACCGTAACGTCGACGCCAAACTTGGCACGCTCAGCGATTTTGACGAAATGGTTGCCGCGCTGCATGCTGCGGGTATTCGCCTTATCGTTGACATAGTGCCGAATCACACCTCGAACCGGCACGAGTGGTTTCGAGAGGCGATCGTGTCGCCTAAAGGTTCTGCTGCGCGTGGTCGTTATATATTTCTCGATGGGCTCGGCGAGAACGGGCAGTTGCCGCCCGCCGACTGGACCTCCGTATTTGGCGGTCCAGCATGGGCCGCCGTTGGTGATGGCCAGTGGTACTTGCACTACTTTGCGACAGAGCAGCCCGACCTCAACTGGAAAAACCGGGAGGTGCGCAATGATTTTTTGCGCACTCTGAGGTTCTGGGCGGATCGCGGGGTTGATGGCTTCCGCATTGACGTCGCCCACGGCCTGGCTAAAGAATTGCCGTCGGAATTGCCGTCGCAGGTCGAACTCGATGCTATGCCAAGGGACGGTTTACATCCCTTGTGGGACCGCGACGATGTGCACGCCATCTATGCAGAGTGGCGCGAAGTCTTTAATGCCTATGACCCACCTCGTACAGCAGTCGCTGAGGCATGGGTGGAGTCGTCGCGTCGCGCTCGCTACGCTAGTGCTAAGGGTCTCGGTCAGGCCTTTAACTTTGACCTACTCGAGGCGGACTTCGAAGCCGAGGCGTTCCGACGCATCGTGACATTCAACCTTGAGCTCGCCGCCGAGTCGGGTTCCTCGACAACTTGGGTACTGTCGAACCACGACGTTGTGCGCCACGCGACCCGGTATGGCTTGCCTCCGCTCGAAGGGCGCCCAGTTAAGCAGGGTCGCGAATGGCTACTGGCCGGAGGCGAGGAGCCGATCCTTGATTCCGAGTTGGGCCTGCGTCGGGCCCGTGCCGCTACGCTGTTCGAGCTAGCTTTGCCGGGCTCATCGTACCTATATCAGGGCGAAGAGCTCGGCCTGAACGAAGTCGCCAGAATTCCGGCTTCGAGACGTCAAGACCCTGCGTTCCACCGCAACCCGGGTGCCGATATGGGTCGTGACGGTTGCCGAGTACCGCTGCCTTGGACCGAGACAGGCCCATCGTTCGGCTTTAGTAGTGGCGCTGCGCACTTACCGCAACCCACGTGGTTTAGTCAGCTTTCGGTTGAGGCGCAGGACGTTGACGCCGAGTCCACCCTTTCTCTTTACCGACGTGCGCTTGCTCTGCGACACGAGCTTCAAAGCGAGGAGTCCCTGGAGTGGCTTCAGGGTAGTGCGTCAGGGTTTGCGGATACGGTGCTAGCGTTTCGGCGACCAAACGGATGGGTGTCAATCACCAATTTCGGAGTCTCGCCTGTAATTTTACCGGAGGGTGATTTATTGCTTTCTAGCGCGCCGCTCGACGACGGACTACTTCCAGGCTCAACCACTGCCTGGCTGAGCACGTCCACCTGAGTGACATGAGCGAGTTTGAAGTCATCACCACCACCTTGTCGTCAATCTCAGTGTTGCAACCTGCGTCTAGCCCGCACCAGGTAATCCGAAATCACCGAGAGGGGAGATTGCCTTCAAGCTGCACCCAGAAGAGGCCCGGAAACACGGAGCTTTGCCACCGGAGAGCCTGCACACACGCGGCCATGATCTGTCTGAATCTCATCGGTAGACATCGGCGCGGCGCGCGATCCTGACGATAAAGCAGAGTCGCCGTTTGATCGTCGAGCGAGAACACGCCGCAGTAATCGCCGCGTCGCGCGGAACGAAGGACGTCGAGCTCGTTACGTAGCGGCTTACTCATCCGCTCTGGATTCACCGGGAGCATCATTGTGGCGAACTCGACCACCGCTAACGCTACTTTCGCAGGCAGCCGCTCAAGACCTAGGACCGCACCCAATACAGCACCTTCGTCGTCGCAGCCGCATGAATGGCGGGACCGTTCAAACGGACAGTTGCCGACTAGTTCTTCGTACCGTATTCCTGTTCGATCTCATCGCTCATGTACTGCTCTGCTTTTTCGCTCTCAATGGCCTCCGCGATCTTTTCGGCGACCATCTCTGGTGTATCAGACTGACCGCTACCGCCACCGAACGGTGTGTCCGTGTTGCGGATCGCGTTCTTGCCAAAGTTGGTTTGCGTCGCGCCCGGGTGCATGACGCTCACGATGATGTTCGATTCTGCGAGTTCTTTCCGTGCAGTCAGCATGAGTCCGTTCAGCGCGCACTTTGTGGCTGCGTATGCGCCGATGCCGGGGATCGTCATCTTCGACACTCTCGAGCTGATGTTGAGGATCATCCCGCCACCGTTTTCCCTCATTGAAGGGAGTACGGCTTGTAAAGCGCGGAGCGGACCATAGACGTTGAGATCCATGATCGTCGTGAAGTCCTCGACATTGATCTCAGCAACAGGACCGATGACGCTCTGACCGGCATTGTTGACCAGAACATCGATATGACCGTAGTGGTTCAACGTTTCCTGAATCATGTTCTTGATTGATGCTTCGTCGGTCATGTCAACCGTGACGGCAAACGCGTCTTTCAGCGATGAAGCCAATTCATTGAGCTTGTCCTGCGAACGAGCTGCGACCGCTACTTGTGCACCTCTACTGGCAAGCAACTTCGCCGCTGCCTCACCGATGCCGCTTGATGCCCCTGTTACCACAATCACTTTGCCATCGACATCCATGCATCTTCTCCTTCACATTTCTCATTGCTGGGTCATTGCGTGCGCGAGCGAGCCAACCCATGAGCGAGCCCGCTTGTCTTCCTATAGTGGACTTCCTCGTGGCCTCGCCCGTGCGTTTCCGCTACTCCACTTTCTTCTGATAACGAGTCGCGAGGTGAGGGCTCTGACCGTGGAACGCGTCGACATCCGCGCCAAAGACACGCTCGAGAAGGCTGTAGTCCTCAACGCCGGGAGCGCTGACGACTTCGCCCATTTCAATCCCCGCTAGCGCTGCAATGACGACATCTTCGGCAGCCATTCGCGGTACCGCGGAGAGGTCCATTCCTTGCACTGTGTGGAATTCTGTGGCGACGATGCCGGGGCACACGACGTGGACGTTCACCCCAGTGTCGGCGAGTTCGGCGTGCAGCGTCTGGGCCATGGCGACGGTGTAGGCGAGGGTTCCGGCGTAGATGGCGCGGCGGCCCTGTGGCGGGGATGCGGGTGCCGGTCCGGCGAATGCGATCATGCCAGCGACATTGATGATGGTTCCTGTTCCTCGTTCGATCATCCCGGGCACTGCAGCTCGGGTCAGCATCGTTGGCGCGATGACTTTCACGTGTGTGAGCTCGAGTGCCTTGCTCGCAGGGAGTTCTTCGAAGGGCATGTAGTGGGCGACACCCGCGTTGTTCACCAGCATGCTGACGGGCTGAGACGTGGCAAGGCCAGCAACCCTCTCCACTCCCTCCATCGTGGAGAGGTCGGCGACGACGACCTGCACTTCTACTTCCGGAAGCGACGCTGCCAGGGCGGCGAGGCGATCTCGGCGCCGCCCCACCACGATGAGGTCGTAGCCGTCGGCGGCGAGGCGCTCAGCGAAGGCCTTGCCAATTCCTGAAGAAGCGCCAGTGACGAGTGCAAGTGGGGACATTGAGGTACTCCTGTGTGTGGGGCGGTGTTGTTTGTGAGGGGTTACTTTTTGCTGTGAACGTGGGCGAATGGCGTGGCGGAGTCTTGAACAGCCCTCACTACCTGTTCCCACGCAAGGTCTTGTGGGTAGAGAGAGCTGCGGAGGTAGGCCCAGATCACGGTCCGGAGCAGCGCGACCCGTTCCGGGTTCTCGTCGGTGGTCTCGTCTGCATCGAAGCCTGAGATACCACCGAACAGGTGCTCGGCGCCAGTGACGGTCAGAAGTGTCTTTGGTCCGGGGCTGGCGAGGTAGGCGTCTGAGCGCCAGTCGGATCGTTCGGAGAAGAACGGGCTGTGGTCCTTTCCGCCGACGATGACAAGTACCGGTGGTGTCATCGTGTCGAAGTTGACTGTGCCAAGGGCCGGCATCCGTTCCAGGGCCGCTGCGGCGAGATCGTCCCCGCGTCCGGGAGCTGCGATCATCACCCGAGCTGTGATCCGTTCGTCGAGGAGGTTTACGACGGACCCGTCTGGGGTGGTCGTGGTCATTCCGGAGACCAACCCGACGGTGTGGCCGCCGAGCGAGTGGCCAACGGCCGCGATCCGTGAATGATCTATCCGGCCGGCGAGGCCCGGAACGGTCGCCTCGATGTCACCGAGGTGATCGATGATGTGGCGGATGTCCTCGCCGCGAGACTTCCAAAAGAGCGGCGCGTCTGCCGAGGGAGACAGCGCGAGCATCTTTGAACTCAAGTGGGTTGGCTGGATGACGACGAATCCGTGTGCTGCAAGGAATTCCACGATTGGCCCATAGCCGTACTTCGAGGCGAGGAAGTTCGAGGAGCCGTGGCCATGCGAGAGCACAACCACGGGCAGGGCATCCCCGGTGGCCGGCGCGGAGACTTTCAGCTGTAGCGCTATGGGGCGGCCAGGCACAGGAATGGTCACCGGGTTGAAGGAAACCACTGGCGTCGGGGCGCTGACCGGGAGGCCAGCCGAATAGGTTCTTGGGTCGATCATGAAGAGATCCTTATCTCACGAGGGACGATAATTATCGGCACCTTCACTGGCGGAGATGTGGTCTTCCGAAGGGCAATCAGAGTTGACCATGGGTTTCTTGCTTGCCAGATCTCTACCAAGGGATCGTACCCAGATCTGCATGGGAGAACGTACCGGTTGGCCCATCCGGCCCGATCAGGGCGAGGCGCACTATTTCGCGCGCTCCTTGCTCGACGGTCTCGACTCCTTCGAAGTTGTTGAGGTAAGTCTTGGTGGGTCCCGGGGAGGCGGCATTGACTTTGATTCCTGTCGATTCCAGTTCTATCGCCATAGCGACAGTCATGGCGTTCAGAGCCGTCTTGGACCCGTGATACATCGGGCGGAAGCCGGCACGGTGGGGAAAATCTGGGTTCGAATTGCATTGTTAACGAGCCTGCGCCGCTCGAGACGTTCACAACACGTGCCGCGGGCGCCTCGAGCAGGAGTGGCAGCATCGCCTGGAACACAGCAACAACACCGAAAACATTCGTCTCAAATACCGCGCGCAACTCGTCGAGCGAGACGTTACTCGCCAGATTCGTCTTGTTGAATTCCTCGAGGGTCTCCCCCGGTCGCCGTGAGGTGTGTGAAATACCGGCGTTGTTGACGAGGACGTCGAGGCGGCCAAACTCTGACCGAATGCGGGCGGCCGCTGCGGCAATCGAGGCCTGGTCTGTGACGTCGAGCTGGAGGGCGACGGCATCCGGCCCGATCTGTGTGGCTGCGATCTCGCCACGCGCCAGGTCGCGAGATCCAACCAACCCAATGAACCCTTTGGCCACCAGTTCTTTGGCGACTTGGAGTCCGATTCCCTGATTCGCTCCTGTAATCACAGCAACAGGCTTGTCCGTCATGAAATCTCCTTCTGCATCAAAATGCGGCTACTGGTGATCATCAGCAATCCTGATGATCACACTAGCGTTATAGTTTGACGATGTCGAACGCGCAGAACTCAGAACTGGCGAGCCGCTTGATCTACCTGCTTAAGCGCACGCAGGCGCAGATGGAGAACCTGAACGACCGGGCGCTTGCTCCAATCGGGATCAATAGCCGCGAACTGGCCGTTCTGATCGCAATTGCCGGCGGTGAGCCGACCTCGCAACAGCAACTTGCTGAGCGCCTCGGTGTCGATCGCACCACGATGGTCGCCCTGCTCGATATGTTGGAGGGGAAAGGGATCGTGTCCCGGCACCCCCACTCCGATGACCGACGTCGTAACATCGTCGAACTCACCGACAAGGGCAACAACACATTGGAGAACGGCGTTCTGGCAAGCAATCAAGCCGAGCATACGTTGCTCGGCTCACTCTCGCCCGAGGCGGCAACAGCGCTCAGAGAATCCCTCCGAACGATCGTGAACCATCCGACACGATTGCGATAGGTCCCGCCGTACCGAGTCATTTCCCAACCGCCCCGTGTTGGTAGATCAGGATGCCGGAAACGTATGTCGAGGAGTCTTGCGCATCCGAAACCAGAGTCGAGCCTTGTTCCGAGACTTTTCGGTCAGAACAGTGAACAGCACCGGCCTACTGCCGGCATCACGCACGGCTTGGTCAAGGTAGTCGCGCAACTGCCACACCTCCACCGGGTCGGCCTGCCCGTCAACTGCCAGACATGAGCTCAGTCGCGGCTCACTAAAGCCGAGGTCGGTGGCGGCTTGCGTCGCGGTCAGCCCCGACAGTGACAGGTTGCGTGTCAACTCTTCGCTGGTTCTGTTCATCTCTTCTGTGTTCAACACTTGTCGGACTCCCCTCAGCCAAGCGGAACGTCTGCAGAGCGGGACGGCACTGCGCCAAGCGCGACGAGGCTTTCTTCATCAAGGGCGAGCGAGCCTGCGGCGACGTTCGCCTCGAGGTGGCTGATATCTGCCGTGCCGGGGATGAGCAGCACTTCGGGGGAGTGTTGGAGAAGCCAGGCAAGGCCGACCTGCGACGGAGTGCAGCCGAGAGTCTCGGCTACGGCGCGAACGGTGGGCGCTTCTGTCACCTTCGGCATTCCGGGAAAGGCGCTGCCGAGTGGAAAGTAAGGCACCCAGGCGATGCCCTCGGAGGCGCAGAGAGCCAGCATGTCCTCGTCGGCGCGTGCAACCAGACTGTAGGCGTTCTGGACGCAGACGATCCCGGCCGGGATGGCTCGGCGCAGCCCGTCAAGGTCTGCACTGCTCAGGCCGATCGCGTCGATCATTCCTTCATCGCGCATGGCTACCATTTCCGCGAGCTGGTCATCGAGGTCGACGACCTGGTCTCCGTCGGCGCGAAGCCCTGGGCCGCTGTCGAGGCGCCTCAGGTTGACCACGGCCAGTCGATCCACACCAAGACTGCGCAAATTCGCTTCGACGCTGGCTCGCAACTGCTCAGGACGCTGCGCCGGCCGAAGAGGGATGGGGCCAGAGGCGGGATCCGCTCCGACCTTGCTCACCACGACCACACCGTCTTCAGGATGAATCGACTCCCGGATGAGTCCGTTGACAAACCCGTCACCGTAAAACTCGGCGGTGTCAACGTGGTCGACGCCGAGTTCTACGGCTCGGCGCAGCAGGGCGATAGCGGCCGGACGGTCTCCGTGCAGGCGTTCGAGTTGCATGGCGCCGTAGCCCACTCGAGAAACGCTGCGGTCACCGAGTTGTCCGGCGCCGCCCGCGCGCGGTGCGCCGGTGGCGGTAGTCGAGGAGGGGTTGGAAGTCAATTTTTTCTCCTACTGATGTGCGAAGATCGATCAAACGGAGGTTCCTCCGTCCTTCAACGATAGCACTTAACGGAGGTACCTCCATTTCGAGTCCCGCTGACGCTAGATCTCCTGATCCGCAGCTTGAGAAAGCGAAGAAATCTCCTCCCCTTCGCGCTGATGCTCTACGAAATCGCGAAAAACTGATTGCGACCGCGCAAGCCGCCTTCGCCTCCGCAGACGATTCCGTTCCCCTCGAGTCGATCGCGCGGGACGCCGAGCTCGGCATCGGCACACTGTATCGCCACTTCCCTACTCGCGAGGCTCTCATCGAGTCCGTATATTCGGCCGAACTGGATCAGCTAATTTCCCACTCACTCCAGCGGTCGATTACCTTGCCGGCCGACGTCGCGCTGCGTGAGTGGATGAACCGATACGCCCAATTCGCCGAACATAAACGTGGAATTATCAATACCCTTCGAGCAGGCTGGGCCACGGGAAGGATGGCGACGCCGACAACACGCGAGCGTATAACCGCCGTGATCGCTTCGTACCTGGAAGAAGGTGCGCGCTCGGGCACACTGCGCACGAACATCCCGGCTGACGACGTCACGACGATGCTGCTAGGAATTTTTCTCTCGACCGGGTCAACTGGTGCCGAAGCACAGATCCACCGGCTGCTAGATCTGCTCGTTGACTCGCTGCGACCTCGGCCCACCGGCTAACGGATGGCACCGACCGCTCGAGGACTCGGCTAGTTGGGCACACCAACCTACGGGACCCAACATACGAGCTCGAAAACCTTGCTTGGACCTCTAGAAACCCCCGAGAGCTTTCAACTCCCAGAGAGGTCGGCCACATCGTGTTGAACTCGCCGCTAGGCCGGACCGTCTGGGGATACCCTCAAGCCCCCATCGGTATCGACCCGTTCGCGGACGGGCCGTCGCGTTAACCAGTATTTGCCCATCAATCCAGTATGCGACTTCGGAAGCGGTCCTGCCTGGTGGAGTGGTCTAACTGGGTGTAGCGTTCTGCGAAAAGAGGCTAGACCTTCAGGCGGATGAACTGCGGGCTGCCCCAGAGACTGCCCACATGCTCGACGTAGCGGCCCCAGTTGGGCGAGTTGTACATGCCGCCAGCGCCGTCGTAGATTCCGATGTGCTGCCCCGGCCAGTAGACCAGGTCTCCCGCAACCGCCTGCGCCTGGCCGATCTGCACGCCGAGACGAGCTTGATGGTCGGCGCCGCGCGGCAGGCTGATGCCGAAGCCGGCGAACACGTATTGGGTGTAACCGTCGCAGGAGAAACTCGTGGTTGGGCTGTTTCCCATGCCGTAGGGAACGACCCCGACGAACTGTGCGGCGTAGGCGATAAGTGCGGCGCCACTGTAAGCCTGCGCGGGCGGCGCGATGCCGGTGTACCTATTAATTGACTTCACCGAAGCGAATGACGCAGTCCTGGCGACAATCACCGGCTGCGGAGCGGTCACCGCATAACCATCCCGGGTCGGCGCGGACACCGTCACCGTCGAGGCAAGAGCGACCGTCTGCACGTCGGTCGACTGGGGCTGTGCAACCTCTGTCGTCTGCACGCTCGCATAGGCGGGAATGGCGATCGTCGCGACAAGTGCCCCGGCGCCAAGAATGGCTCCGAGCTTCGCGGGTAGAGAAGGCATCCGATCAGAGTAGTGGACTATAGGCCAAAAGTCTCATTTGGATAACGGGCGAGCCGCACAGCCGGTCTATTTGACCCGTTTCTGCCCTGGAATGTCGGAGGTGCGCCCTATCTTAAAAAAAGTTGGCGACACGCCGAAACACTAGATGTAGTGGAATGACAGGAGTGTCATTCGGGTTATATAGTGGGAACTCACGACGGCGCCGGCTGAACATCCGGTGACGTGGGGGCAAACGGATTTAGATCAATAACTAGAGACTTACGGAGGTCCGAATGGACAACGACAACGACTTCGTCGGCGGCTACGCAGTTCCCGTCGACCCGATGGACGACCTGCAGTGCGACAGCTGTCAGTAGGCACGCAGTACTGAAGGAGTCCGTAGGATTCCCACAAAGCCCCGGACGGCCAGCAGGCCACCGGGGCTTTGTCGTTAAACTCGGATGGTGCCAGTGAACTCTGAACTACAGGGGCGTGTCTTTCCGCCCACCGAGCCGTATCTCGTCGGCCGCGAGAAGATCCGTGAATTCTCACGGGCCGTCTTCGCGACGAATCCGATCAACACCGATGTCGCCGCAGCCAGGGCTGCAGGGTACGCCGACGTCGTCGCACCGCCAACCTTCGCCGTGGTCATTCAGGAACTCACCCTCCACCAACTGCTCTCAGAACCGGATGCGGGCATCGACTTCTCCCGTGTTGTGCACGGCGAGCAGCGCTTCACCTCCACCCGCCCGATCGTGGCCGGCGACGAACTCACCGCCACGCTCACCGTCGCGAGCGCCAAATCGCTCGGCGGTCACTCCATGGTCACTGCCGAATCGAGCATCGTGGATGCCGCCGGAGCCCATGTCGTGACTGCGATCTCGACGCTCGTGGTGAGGGGGGACGCATGATCTCGACAGACTCGATCAGCGTGGGCGAGGTGGTGGCGGAGGCCGAGTTTCGGCTGACGCGCGACTCTCTCGTGCGCTATGCGGGGGCATCCGGGGACTTCAACCCGATTCACTATCGCGACGATGTCGCGCAGTCCGTCGGGCTGCCCGGGGTGCTCGCGCACGGGATGCTCACCATGGGCATCGCCGTGCAACCCGTGATCGACTGGGTGGGTGACCCGGCGAAGATCGTCGACTACCAGGTGCGTTTTACCCGGCCTGTGCCGGTCGATGCAGCCGAGGGCGCGACGGTCAACGTGGTCGCGAAGGTGGGAACTATCGATATCGAAGCGGGTATCGCCCGCATCGACCTCACCGTCACTTTCGGGGGCGAGACGGTGCTCGGCAAGGCGCAGGTTCGCGTGAGCCTGGACTAGCCGTGGATCTGTCGCAACTCACGACGCTCCGTGTCGGAGGGCCGGCCGCCGAACTTCTCGCCCCGACGGATGCCGCGGAACTCGTTGAGACCACGCTCAGGGTCTGGGCGACCGGCGACGACTGGCTCGTGCTCGGCGGAGGCTCGAACGTGGTCGTGGCCGACGACGGCTTCGACGGCAGCGTCATCCGCGTGGTGACACGTGGCATCGAGCGCCTTGACGGCGAAGCGGGAACCGTGTGCCTGAAAGTGCAGGCTGGCGAGCCATGGGACGAGCTCGTCGCCTACGCTGTCGACCACGGGTGGGCAGGCATCGAGGCGCTCTCCGGAATTCCCGGGTCAAGCGGTGCCGCCCCGATTCAGAACATCGGCGCCTACGGACAGGAGCTCGACTCGAGCCTCGTCGCCGTCGAGTTTCTCGACTATCTCAGTGGCGAGCTACACCGGCTGCCCGCGGAAGAACTCGAACTCGGTTATCGCACCTCGGCACTCAAGAATGGACGGCGTGGGCTCGTCGTCTCGATCGAACTGCGGCTCACCGAGAACGCGGATGCCCTCAGCGACCCGATCGCCTATCCGCAGCTCGCGACCGCTCTCGGCGCCAGGCTCGGCGATCGCCTGCCGCTGTCGCAGGTGCGCGACGCCGTTCTCGCGCTGCGGGCTGCGAAGGGAATGCTGCTCGATGCGGCCGACCCCGATTCGGTGAGCGCCGGATCCTTCTTCACCAACCCGATCGTGAGCGCGGAGTTCGCCCGGGAGCTTTCCGCGGACGCCCCGCGCTGGCCGATCGAGTCGAACGAGGCTGAACCAGTGGTGAGCCTGCTCGATGCCTACCGGCCGCAGGACCTGCCGGCGCGCGCATCCGCGACAGATCGCCGTATCAAGCTCAGCGCGGCCTGGCTGATCGAGCACGCCGGGGTCACCCGCGGATTCAGCCTGCCGGGTTCGCGTGCAGCCGTGTCGAGCAAACACAGTCTCGCACTGGTGAACACCGGGGGAGCGACAGCTGCGGAGATCGCCGAACTCGCGCGCTACCTGCAGACGCGGGTGCTCGGAGCCTTCGGCGTCATCCTGCAGCCGGAGCCGATTCTCGTTGGTGTTCACGTGTGACGATTTAGAATCGGGGCATGTCTTCCTCTGACACGACCCGCATTCTGGTGCTTGGCGCGGCCCAGCTCTTCGAGCCGGTGAACGGCTATCAGCTGCGACGTGAGCTGCTCTCCTGGCAGATCGAGACCTGGGCGAACGTGAACCCCGGATCGATCTATTCGATGCTGACCACCCTCACCAAGCAAAGGATGCTCGATAGAGCCGACCTCGTGCATCACGAGGGCGCGAGACCCGTCGCCGTGTATTCGACGACCGAAGCAGGCCGTAGAGAACTGCTGCAGCTCATCCGCCGTGGTCTCACCACCGTGCTGCCTTTCGACCAGACGACCGTCTATGCGGCGCTGAGTCTCATGGTTCCTTTCTTCACTCGTCAGGACGTGATCGGGCTGCTTAGCGAGAGGGTCGCGAGTTTGAGGGAAAGCGCTGACCAGACGAGGGAGAAGGTGCGGATACTCGAGGAGACCGGAAGCGCGCCGCCTCACGTCGCACCCCTCGTCGGGATGGCCGCCGTGCTGGGCGAGGCGGAGGCTGCCTGGGTGCAGTCCTTCATCGAACGACTTCGCGCCGGCGAGATGATCTTCAGCGGGGAGAGCGGGATGAACGAATGGAAACCGCTGGCGAACGATCCCGGCTGGGAGATGGTCGCCGAGCAAGCGGCCTATCTCGCGCAGCTGGATCGCACAGACGTGGAGTCCGGACGGCCACACCAGTAGCCCGACGTCTGTGCCTCGCCGTCGGTGCCGCATCCGCGGTCCGTGCACTGCGGTTAGTGCCAAATGAAGGCACCGACGGTCCTCGACTCCCTGAATCATTGGCGCACATCTTCACAATGGGCGGCACTGCCTTCATTTGGCACTCTTGTCACTTCGGTCGGGGGAGCGGCAGCACTTG
Source organism: Glaciihabitans sp. UYNi722 (assembly GCF_040549465.1). NCBI lineage: Bacteria > Bacillati > Actinomycetota > Actinomycetes > Micrococcales > Microbacteriaceae > Glaciihabitans > Glaciihabitans sp. UYNi722. Next base: position 95,598 of record NZ_JBEPTL010000005.1, read on the forward strand.
ACATTGCCATATTCAAAGTTGAATAATCAATGTTGAACAAGGAGATGCGATGATTCACGCAACTGCACTCGCGCGCACATTCCAGACTAAGCGCGGAAAAGACAGGTCAGAGGTCAAGGCTGTCGCCGGTGTCGACATCGACGTGGCTGAGGGCGAGATCGTGGGCTTCCTCGGCCCGAACGGCGCAGGAAAGACCACGACACTGCGGATGCTCACGACGCTGCTGAAGCCCACCTCCGGCAGTGCGACAGTCGCCGGTCACGACCTGCTGGCCGATCCGGTGGCCGTGCGCCAGAGCATCGGCTACGTCTCGCAGAGCGGCTCGACCAGCAGCAACGCGATCGCAGGCGAGGAGATTGTCTCGCACGGGATGCTCTACGGCGTCTCCCAGAAACAGGCGACGGATCGCGGCCAGGAGCTTTTCGACCAGCTCGATCTCGACGGCATGTGGCTGCGCAAAACGAAGACCCTCAGCGGGGGACAGCGTCGACGCCTCGACATTGCAATGGGTCTCGTGCACGACCCGCGGCTCGTCTTCCTTGATGAGCCGACCACGGGTCTCGACCCGCAGGCTCGCGCCAACCTCTGGATGCACATCTCCGACCTCCGAGAAAAGCGCGGAAGCACCGTCTTCCTCACCACGCACTACCTCGACGAGGCCGACGCTCTCTGCGATCGCATCCTGGTGATCGACTGCGGTGTGATCGTCGCGAGCGACACCCCCGACGCACTCAAGCGCGGCGTCTCCGGCGACCTGGTCTCACTGGTCGTCAACGATGTAGCGGATGCCGCCGCCGCGGCGAACACGCTGTCCAGGGTCGCGGAGGGCGAGACCTCCACCGACGGCCTGCTGGTGAGCGCTCGGGTGCGCGACGGCGGCAAGGCGATGCCCGACCTGCTGCGAGCGCTCGACGCATCCGGTGTCTCCCTCGAGTCGATCGAGGTCAGGCGCCCCACTCTCGACGATGTCTTCCTCACCATGACTGGGCGCTCACTGCGCGAAAACGCCTAAGGACTGCCATGACCTTCTTCCGCGACACCTCCATCGTCTTCCGCCGCCAACTGCGGCTCTCACTGCGCGAGCCGGCCTGGGTCGCCATCGGGCTGCTGCAGCCGGTGCTCTACCTCGTTCTCTTCGCTCCGCTGCTCAAGCCGATCGCGGCACAGCTCGGAACCACCAACGCCTACACGCTCTTCGTTCCGGGGCTGCTGGTGCAGCTCGCCATCTTCGGCGCCCTCTTCGTGGGCTTCGGGCTGATCGGCGAATACCGCGACGGTGTGATCGAAGCCGAGCGGGTGACCCCGGCCTCGCGCACCGCGCTGTTGCTCGGCCGAGTACTCCGCGATGTGCTGCAGGTCGCTGTGCAGGGCGCGATACTCCTCGGTCTTGGACTGCTCTTCGGGATGACCGGATCCGGTTTCGGCATCATCCTCGGCTACGTGTTGGCCCTGATCCTCACCGGGGCGATCGCTGCCGCCGGGTACGCCCTGGCCCTCACGGTGAAGACCGAGGACTCGTTGGCCGCGGTGGCGAACGGTGTCTCGCTGCCGCTGCTGCTGCTCAGTGGCATCCTGCTGCCGATGACGCTCGCTCCACAGTGGCTGCAGACGCTTTCGGACGTGATCCCGGTCAAGCACATCGTGCAGGGCATTCGCGACCTGTTCGTCGGAAGCGTCTGGACCGCCGGAACGCTGTGGGCCGTGATCTGGACGATCGTTCTGGTGGTCGCAGGCATTTGGATCGGGACGCGCACCTTTCGTCGGCAGAACGCGTAGCGGCGATCAGCGAGGCAGGAGGCCAAGCTCCATCGCGAGGGTGACCGCACGCGTGCGGTCGCCCACACCCAGCTTCTCGAAGACGTGCAGCAGATGCGTTTTGACCGTGGCCTCGCTGAGGAACAGCGCCTTTGCGATCGACGGATTGCTGTTGCCCCTGGCGACCAGGGCGAGCACCTGGGTCTCCCGTTCGCTCAGCGTCGCGGTCGGGGGTTTCTTCACCCTGCGCACGAGCAAGGCGGCGATCGATGGTGCGAGCGCGACCTCACCACGGGCGACCGAGCGGATGCCGGCCAGTATTTCCTCCTGCGGCGCCGCCTTGAGCAGGTAGCCGCTCGCACCCGCTTCGATCGCGGTGAGGATGTTCTCGTCAGTCTCATAGGTGGTCAACACGACGATGCGGATGTCCGGATGGTCGGCGAGGATCCTGGCGGTCGCCTCGTCCCCGTCGAGTACGGGCATCCGCAGGTCCATCAGCACCAGGTCGGGCGTGAGCTCCGCGGCGAGCGAGACGGCCTGCGCGCCGTTGGCAGCCTCGCCTACTACCTCGATATCCGGCGCTGCCTCCAGCAGTGCGACGATTCCGCTGCGCACGATGGGGTGGTCGTCGGCGACGAGCACCCGGATCACGTGGTCACGACCAGAGGAAGCGAGACCTTGAGCGTGGTGCCAGAACCCGGGGCGCTCACTATCTCCAGGCCGCCGCCGACCAGTGCGAGCCTGTCGCGCATACCGGGCAGGCCAAAGCCTGAAGTCGGCGTCGTGGGGTCGAACCCGTCACCGTCGTCGCGCGCCGTGAGAGTTGTTCGCCCGTCCAGCGTGTGGAGGTCGAGGCTCGCGCTGACAGCGCCCGAGTGTTTGCGCACATTCGCGAGGGCCTCCTGTGCGCTCCTGAGCAGCACGACCTCGGTGTCGCGATCGAGGTCGGCAGCGGCATCCGCCCTCACGCTGACGGCGATGCCGGTTTCGCGCTGAAAACGTGCTGCGAGTCGTTCGAGGGCTGGCGCGATGCCGGCGCCGAGTTCGATCGGTGCGCTCGCCGCCACCAGAGAACGGGTCTCGACCAGGGCATCCCGCGCGCTTTCCTCGAGCAGTTCGAGCTGCTCGGCAAGGGGCGCGAGGTTGCCGCCGGCCAGTTCGCGCTGCGCTCGCTGCGACAGCATCACGACGCCGGTGAGGCTCTGCGCGATCGTGTCGTGGATCTCGCGGGCGAGCCGCTCACGTTCGCTCATCACGCCCGAGTCGCGGCTGAGCGCGCTGAGCTGCTGTTGGGCGGCGGTCAGTTCCTCGAGCAACAGTTTGCGCTCATTGCTCAGCTCCGCAATGCGGCTGATCCACAGGCCGAGGGCGAGACTGCCGACGAGCGAGATGCTTTCGATCACCGCGGTCTGAAGATAGTTGTCCGCGGTCGCACCGAGGCTGACGATAAATCCGGCGCTCACGGCGAGGGCGAGGGCGACGTTTGCGACGATCGCAAACCGGGTCGATTCGATGAGAGTCCAGATGAGCGGAAAACTGATCGCCTGGATGACGGCAGTTTTCGGCGAGCATCCGACGACCACACCGGAAGCGACGATGAGCAGCAGCGAGAACGGAACGGCGAACCGTCCTGTTCTCAACGCCGTGCGGCCCATCGTCAGGTAGGCGAGAGTGAGAACTCCGAGCGTTACCCATGCGCCGATCCGCTGGCCTTCCGTCGGGGCGAAGGTCAGTCCGGCGAGCAGTGCGAGCACGACGATGGCCGTTCCGACGAACACGTCCCACCAGCGATTGCCGCTCACAGTCCTAGCTTCCCATTCGATCCGTGCGATGTGTTCAGGAGTCCTTACGGATCCACCGGAAGGTGAAGCGCGCGGCGACGAGTCCGCCGACCAGCCAGATCGCCAGTACCAGGGCGACGAGTCCGAGATCCCATGTACCGTTCTGCTCGACCTTGGCGAACGACTCCGGCAGGAAGACCGAGCGCATGCCCTGGGCCATCCACTTCAGCGGAAATACGGATGCCACATTCTGCAACCAGGTCGGCAACTGTGAGAACTGCAGGTACACCCCGCTGATGAACTGCAGTACGAGCACGATCGGGATGATCACGGCTGTCGCGCTCTTGCCGGAGCGCGGGATACGCGACAGCGCGATCCCCAGAACCGCGGAGGTCGTAATGCCGAGCAGGTATACCCAGACGAAGGTCAGCCACCTGCCGCCGTCGGTCGGCAGCGCAACGTTGAAGGCGAAGCGCGCGATGAGCAGCAGCAGCACGATCTGGGCGAGGGAGGTGAGGAACACCTGGCCGAACTTGCCGATGAAATACGAGACGACAGGAAGCGGCGTGCCACCGAGACGCTTGAGCGTGCCGTCGCCGCGTTCCACCGCGATGTCGACGGCGAGGTTCTGCACGCCGCTCAGCAGGATGCCGGCAGCGATCATGCCCGGCACGTAGAAGGCCGCGGCGCTGATGCCGCCCGAGCCGTCCGGATTGGTACCGAAATTGCCGGCCGCACTGAAGGCGACGGAGAAGATCGACAGCATCACTATCGGAAAAAGGAAGGTAAAGAAGATGGTGTCGCCCTGGCGGAAATAGATGCGGGTCTCGTAGCGGGCGCGGCTCAGGCCGAGTGCGATGGCGTTCATGCGAGTTCCTTTGCTGCGGCTGTCGTGTTTGCTGAGCCTGTTTCATTAGACAAGCCTGTCGAAGCATCGTGTGCACCCACCAGTTCGAGATACACGTCTTCGAGGCTCGGCCGGATGATCTCCAGGCCGCTCGGCTCGGTTCCGGTCTCCGCGTAGAGTCGCGCGACGAGGCCGGCGGGTTCGGTGGTGCGTTCCTCGTGCCGACCGTTCTGGTCGTGCCAGCGGACTACGGGGGTGCGGGCATCCGCGTCACCGATCTCGTCGATCGTGCCGATGTCGATGAGCTTGCCGCTCGCGATCACCCCGGCCCTGTCGCTGAGCTGCGCGGCCTCGTCGAGATAGTGGGTGGTGAGCAGGATGGTGGTGCCCTCACGTTTGAGCGAACGGATCAGCTCCCAGAATTCGCGTCGGGCCTCCGGGTCGAATCCGGTGGTCGGCTCGTCGAGGAACAGCAGCTCCGGCCGCCCGATCACCCCGAGCGCGACATCGACCCTACGACGTTGGCCGCCGCTCAGGGATTTGATACGGGTCTTCGCCTTATCGGTCAGGCCGACGGCTGCGATGACCTCGTCCACGTCGCGCGGGTTGGGGTAGAAGCCGGCGAAATGCGCGAGCTGCTCCCTGACGGAGACATTGCCGCTCTCGCCACTCGATTGCAGAACGATGCCGAGGCGGGCTTTCCAACCGAGACCGCCATGTTGCGGGTCGATGCCGAGCACGCTCGCCTCTCCACTCGTGCGATCGCGATAGCCTTCGAGGATCTCGATGGTGGTGCTCTTACCTGCACCGTTCGGGCCGAGGAGCGCGAAGGTCTCCCCGCGCTGAATATCGAAACTCACGCCGTCGAGGGCGGCGAAACTGCCGTACTGCTTGCGAAGGTCGCGCACGCTCACGTGCGACTCGGAGGATGTCATGCACTCATAGTGCGCGCACGCCGGTCGGTGCGACAACGGTGTATCGGCTGGAACTGCATCAACCGATCGGTGGATGCGCACTCCGCAACTCACCGGCTAGCGGGAGGCGGAACCTCGGCGGAGCACCGCGAGGAGTCCGAGCAGCAGCACCAGGCCGCCCACCACGAAGGCCGCCAGCAGTCCGAAGCTCGCGGGCGTGAGCCGCGACATCCAGGCCACGAAAGCGAGGCGGTTGTCAGCGGAGCCGACGATCACCATCACCGTCACCGCGATCGCGATCGCGATCAGACCCCAGGCGATCGCACCCCAGCGGATGCGCGGCTTCGCCAGGGATGCATCGGAGGCTACGGGAATCATTTCGGTGTCGCTCACTGTGTCGCTCCTCCGTCGGTGGTGATGGGCGGCTGGGCTGCCAGATTCACGGTGCCGTTGCCCTGCCAGATTCTTACCGTCACATCCCTGCCACCGGATCCGACGGTTGTGCGATAGAGCTTCTCGCCGGTGGCAAGCATGGTTGATGTCGTCGGGTCGAGTTTCACCTCCACGCTGCCATCGTTCTTGTTGACGTAGTGCGTTTTCTGCAGGTTACCCTCTCGCATCGTCGCCTCGACGTGCACTGTCATGGTCGTCGGCACGTCGATTGTGATGGTGCCACTTCCCTGCCAGATGTCGATGACCTCTCCGTCCCTCGCTCCACGACCATCGTCGGTCAGATAAATGCTGCCGATCACCTGCGCATATCGCCCAGGCTCTGAGAGAGGGCGGGTATAAGCGACTGCGGGCAACAGCTCTCGATCCCGCGGCACGAATGCCGTCAATACGGTGACCAGCACCAGGACCACCGCGACGAACCCCAGGAACCCGCTGCGCCGGCGGAGCGCCCCAGCGACGATGATCACGGCACCGACAGTGAGGGTTGCGGCGCCGAGACCGACCACGGCTTCGGCACCGAGCCAGTCGCCGTTGCCGGTCAGCATCACCGCGACGGCGCCCCCAATGACGAGGGCGGCTCCGAGCGTGATGGCGACATAGGCGGCCGGTATCCGCGGATTGGCACGACGATATTGGCGTCGCCGCTCGGCCCAGGCGACAGCATTGGCCGCTGAGCGTTCGCGGGCTTCGGCCCATCGCTGCATCCGCAGTTCGCGTTGGGATGCCGCCTGCTGCCGTTTCCACGCGTCGTGCTGGCTTCTCCACTCGGCCTGCTGCTCACGCCAGGCCGCGAGCTCGTCCTCCTGGGCTCCGAACGCCGGCTGCACAGGCGGCGCGACCGGCTCCTCGACCGCTGTCGAGCCGAGGGTGAGGAGAGCGGCATCCGACGCGAGCGCATCCTCTGGCAGGTCGGGAACCGTGTCGGGGCGGTCGTCCGTCGTCGCGGGAATCGTCTCCGGAACCATCGTGCGTGCTCGATGTGCACGCCGCACGAACCATATGGCGAACCAGATGCCGACGCCGATGAGCAAGAGAGTCCACAGCGAGCGCCCGACAGCGGCGATGCCCGAGTCGCTGTAGGGCCAATAAGACAGAGCGAGGGCCCAGAAGCCCTGCGCTACCGGCAGGAAGCCGATGAGGAAGATGGCGACTATTCCGAGCATCGCCCGGTCGAAGACGCCACGCAGCATCCGCTCGAGGTGGATGCGGTTCTCGAGGTCGGGCAGCAGCAGCCAGGCCACCGCGTAGAGGAGGAATACCGGCCCTCCGAGCACGCCGACCACCACGACGATGCCGCGCACGATGACAGCGTCGATGCCGATGCGCTGGGCGATCCCGGCGCAGACCCCACCGATCCAGCCAGGCTGGCGTGGCACGTCGAGGTCGCGCATCCAGTCGAAGAAGCGGTTGCGGGCCTTCGCATCTGGTTCGAGTACCGGATCCGGTGTTTCTGTTGCAGGCATGGATCGATAGTCCCGTGTCGGAGGCCGTGGCCGCTATCAGGCTTTCCCCTGACCCGACCCTGAGCTTTGATCGGTCTCACGTCAGCGACGACGGAAGTCTGCTTGGATGCACTGGTGACCACCGAGATTCTCCGCCCGCACCTGACGCGTCCGCGTCGGGTGTTGCTGAGCGGAGTCTGCGCGGGGCTCGCCGCACATCTCGACATGCCGGTGTGGCGCATCCGACTACTCGCTGTCGCGCTCGCAGCCTGCGGGGGTGCCGGAATCCTGCTCTACCTCTGGCTGTGGGCGTTCACGCCGCTCACCCCTGCCGAGTCGAAGGAGTCGTCGCGCGTGCAGCGGCTTCTCCCGGTGGCGGCGATCCTGTTGGGATTCGAGACTCTCGCCACCTTCACCGCCGCCTCCTTTGCGACGCCGTACCAAAGCTTCGCGCTGAATCCGGGTATTCCGGCGACAGTGCTGCTGGCGGCTGCCGCCGTGTTCTGGACGGTTGTGTTCGACCGTCGGGACCTCGGACGCACCGAGCGCACCGGCGTGGTCATCCGGTTCCTCAGTGCACTCCTGCTGATGGTGACGGCTACGGCGCTGCTTCTGGCCGCCTGGCCGCCCAGGGCGGCGACCACAGTATCTGCGGTGTTCATGTTTTTGTTCGCGATCGGTATCCTCGTGGCGCCCCAGCTGGCCCGCACCTGGAAAGACCAGATGGGCCAGCGCGCCGCACGGGTGCGCGAGATTCAGCGGGCGGAGATAGCCGCGCACCTGCACGACTCCGTGTTGCAGACCCTCGCGCTCATCCAGAATCGGGCCGGAGCCTCGAGCGAGGTCGCCCGGTTGGCCCGCGCGCAGGAGCGTGAGCTTCGCGACTGGCTGTTCGCCGGCACCACTCCCGTCGGCGACGACTTCGCCGCCGAGGTGAGGGAGGTCGCCGCGGCGATCGAGCTCGACTATCCGGCCAGGGTGGAGGTCGTGGTTGCCGGGGAGTCCACCGGGCCGTCCAACGCCGCGATGCTCGCTGCCACTCGCGAGGCCATGGTCAACGCCGCACGGCACGTCGGCGGGGAGATCTCGGTCTATCTCGAGCTCTCGGCCGCGGCATCCGATGTCTACGTGCGTGACCGTGGGCCGGGCTTCGACGTGGACGCCCTCCCCGCCGACCGGCTCGGCGTGCGTGAATCCATCATCGGACGGATGTCGCGAGCCGGCGGTTTCGCGACGGTCGCCCCCGGGCTCGGCGACACCGGCACCGAGATCCACCTGCACCTCGAAACGGAGCGCACCGATGCCTGAGCCGACCACCGTCGTCATCGTCGACGACCATTCCATCTTCCGGTCAGGGCTGCGCTCGGATCTCGACGATTCTGTGCGGGTCGTGGGCGAAGCCGCGGATGTCGACTCCGCCGTCACGATGATCGCCTCTCTTCTGCCGACAGTCGTGCTGCTCGACGTGCACCTGCCCGGCGGTGCGGGCGGTGGCGGATCGGAGGTGCTGCGCCGCAGTTCCGGCATCCTCGGGAGCACCCGCTTCCTGGCGCTCAGCGTCTCGGATTCCGCGGAGGACGTCGTGGGTGTCATCCGTGCCGGCGCCCGCGGGTATATCACCAAAGGCAGTTCGGGCGCGGAGGTCAGCCGCGCGATCGCAGCCGTGGCTGCGGGAGACGCTGTCTTCTCGCCGCGGCTCGCGGGGTTCGTGCTCGACGCTTTCGGCGCGGTGGCTGGAGAACAGGCCGAGACGAGTGACGAACTCGACAGGCTGTCGGCGCGGGAGCGCGAGGTGATGCGACTCATCGCTCGCGGCTACGCCTACAAGGAGGTCGCGGCCGACCTCTTCATCTCGATCAAGACCGTCGAATCCCACGTCTCGGCCGTGCTGCGCAAACTGCAGTTCTCCTCGCGCCACGAACTCACGGCCTGGGCGCTGGAGCGCAAACTGCTCTGATTGCGGTTCGTCTCCCGTCGAGTTGCGGCGTGTGGTGGTTCATCCGCCGCACCAACCACCACACGGCGCAACTCGATTCCTGCATCAGCGTCGGCTGAGAACGGAGCGCACGCGTTGGAGCAGCTCAGCCGGATTTCCCAGGTCGTCAGAGTTGACCAGGATGACGTACCAGTCGTCCGCCTCCAGCCGTGAAATGCGGGTCATGTCGGCGCGATACCGAGCCGGATCACGGTGAAAATCGCTCTGATATTCGACGATCACCCGTTTGTCCGGAAACGCGAGGTCCGCGCGGTAGCGGAATCCCTCCGACGTCGTGATCGGTAGGTTGACCGCGAGCCCGGTCAATCCGCCCGTCACGAAGATCACTCTCAGGTGTGATTCCCGCGGTGACTCCGATCGGTCGTCGAGTAGGCCAACAGCCAGCTGGAGAGTTCGGATGCCGCGACGATTCGAGAAGCGGTCGACGGCATTCCGAAGAGCCGCTTCGTTCGTCGAGGGAAGCCGCCAGTGGATGAGGAAGTCGCCGGCGGCGACGAGCTCGGCGACCGTGAGCGACATCGCGAGCTGGCACCAGGTCCGTTCGGGGGTGCTGATCCGGAGGCCATGCCATTCGCGCACCTCCATGGCTGAGGTGTGAAAAGTGTGCCCCCGGATGTTCCGGCCGGAGATCGCGCGATGCGGTGGCGGCACGGCCACGTGAACTACTTTCGATCGCTCGTGTCGCGATGGTAGTGGCACGCCCATGATCACCGCCGCGGTGACGCCGCAGAAGTAGGCGTGGTTCGGCAGCTTGTGCTGCAGGGCGCGGCACAGTTCGACGATTCCGAGCTGCTCACGGGTCGGCACGTGCACACCGCGAAATGGGCGTTGCAGGTCCGCTCCCCGGAGACGATTTCTCGTGATTCCGGTCGCGATCGCCTCTTCCGAGGTGAATGGTGCGGTGATGAAGGGCTCGGGTAGCGGTATGCGCGGTTTCATCCGACACAGGATGCTCCGTTGCCCGGGGGCTTCGCTGCATCCGTCCACAGCCAGCCGGAATCCCGTCGAGTCGCGGCGTGTGGTGGTTCATCCGCCGCACGAACCACCACACGGCGCAACTCGAAGGGAGGGCAGCTAGCCGAACACCCGCTGCAGCCGCGCAACACCCTCGGCGAGTGCATCGTCGCCGAGGGCATAACTGAAGCGCAGGTATCCGCTCGGTCCGAAGGCTTCACCGGGCACGGCGGCCACTTCGGCCTGGTCGAGGATGAGGTCGGCGAGTTCGAGGGAGGAGCCGGGGACAACCCCGCCCCATTCCCGACCGAGCAGGCCGGAGACATCCGGGTAGACGTAGAAGGCACCCTGCGGGGTCGGACAGTGGATGCCGTCGATCGCGTTGAGCCCCGCGACGATGGCTTGGCGACGCCGATCGAAGGCCTGCCGCATCTGCTCGACGCTGTCCTGCGAGCCGGTGAGGGCTGCGATCGCGGCGCGCTGCGACACGTTGGACACGTTGGACGAGAGGTGCGACTGCAGGTTGCCTGCGGCCTTGATCGCATCGGCGGGTCCAATCATCCAGCCGACGCGCCATCCAGTCATGGCGTAGGTCTTCGCGACGCCGTTGACCAGGATCGTGCGGTCGGCCAGCTCTGGAACGGCCTCGACGATCGAGACAGCGGTGGTCGCCTGCCCTGAGCCTGTCGAAGAGTAGACGAGCTTCTGGTAGATCTCGTCGGTGATCACCCAGAGTCCGTGCTGGAGCGCCCACTCGCCGATCGCCCTGGTCTGCTCCGGCGAGTAGACGGCGCCCGTCGGGTTGGAGGGCGACACGAACAGCAGCACCTTCGTGCGGTCGGTGCGCGCGGCTTCGAGCTGTTCGATGCTGACCAGGTAGTTCTGGTCAGCGCCAGCGAACACCTGGACGGGCACTCCGCCGGCGAGCTTGATGACCTCCGGATAGGTGGTCCAGTGGGGGGTCGGAAGGATCACCTCATCACCGGGGTCGAGCAACGACGCGAAAGATTCGTAGACGGCCTGCTTGCCGCCGTTGGTCACGACGACCTGGCTCGGGGAGACCGTGAGCCCGCTGTCCTTGAGGGTCTTCGCAGCGATTGCCTCGCGAAGCTCGGGGAGGCCGGCCGCCGGCGTGTAGCGGTGGTTCTTCGGGTCGCGTGCGGCTGCGACCGCGGCATCCACTATGTGGTCCGGTGTGGCGAAGTCGGGCTCGCCCGCCGCGAAACTGATTACCGGCCGTCCGGCGGCCTGGAGGGCTTTCGCCTTGGCATCCACTTTGAGGGTCGCGGATTCGGCGATGGCCGCGATGCGGCGGGAGATTCGGGGGAGCTGTTCAGTCACCAGCCAAGCTTAAAGCGATAGCGTGGATGCTCCGGGTGGAGCTGCCCGCACCCAGCTTTGCGGTCCGCCAAACGGTGACCTACACTGGTTCGAGGTAGTTGAAATCTGCCATCATTTCGTATGCCCATTTGTGGTCGGATCTGCGGATCGGGCCCGGGGCACAACCCCGTGTGAGCGTACGAAGTGTGGCTATTTCGGCTCCGAAGGGCGGTGGCTCAATTGGTAGAGCAGCGGTCTCCAAAACCGCAGGTTGCAGGTTCAAGTCCTGTCCGCCCTGCAGCTCGGTTCGTGCATCCCTGCACGAATCGGCAGATGGACTCGAAGTCTGAGCGCAAGCGATGACAACGAGGACAGTTTCCGGAAGGTAGTGACAGTGGCGCGAAAAGTCATCGACGAACCCAGTGAGGATATCGTCGCGAACGCCAGAACGGATCGCGGTAACAGCCGTGGTCCTTTTGGTCGACTCGCCCTGTTCATCCGACAGGTAATCAACGAACTCAGGAAAGTCGTCACGCCGACCCGCAAGGAGTTGGTGAGCTACACCGGGGTCGTTCTGGTCTTCGTCGTCATCATGATGGCGCTGGTCTACGGCCTCGACCTGGTTTTCGCCTTCGTGGTGAATTTCACGTTCGGTAAACCTACCTAGCAACCGATGTGGCTCTCTCGCAGGGAGGGTCGCCCAGGGGGCGAGACTCCCGAAACGTGCTGGCGCAAAGCGTCAGAGCACCACCCAAGAAATGGAATGAGATTCAGTGTCTGGAACAGAGCGCGACGATATCGACCTCGCGACTGCCGCGGAACAGTCCTCTGAGGAGGACGAAGCCCAGGAGGGCAACGAGCTCGCAGCCGACGAAGAGTCGGTCGAGTCCTCCGAGGAGCGCGCACTCCACGTGATCAATGAGGGCGACGATGACGAGGATGGCGAGCGCGACGTCGAGGCAGACCTCGAAGCCGCTCTCGACGCTGTCGAGTCTTCTGTCGATCCAGAAGCCGACGCCGTCGTCACAGACGCACTGGACGTCGATTCGTCGGATGAGGCGGAAGCCGCCGTCGAGGCGACGGATGACGAGGTCGGTTTCGTCGAGCCTGAAGAGGCTGAGGTCGTTTCCTTCGACGACGCTTTCGAGGCCGAGATCGAATCCGAGCTCGCCGAGCAGAGCGCCGCGGATGAAGCCACCGACGGAGAGCCGGCCGAGGTCGACCCTTACGAGGAGTTCCGCCGCGAGCTGAAGGCCGCTTTTGGTAAGTGGTATGTCATCCACTCCTACGCGGGCTTCGAGAAGCGTGTGAAGCAGAACATCGAGAACCGCAAGGTCTCCATGGCCATGGAGGACTACGTCTACCAGGTCGAGGTGCCGATGGAAGATGTCGTCGAGATCAAGAACGGTCAGCGCAAGCTCGTCAACCGCGTGCGCATCCCCGGCTACGTTCTGGTTCGCATGGACCTGAACGAAGACAGCTGGTCTGTCGTGCGTCACACCCCTGGCGTCACCGGATTCGTCGGCAACTCGCACAACCCGACGCCGCTTCGTTTCGAAGAGGCGTTCAACATGCTGAAGAGCCTCGTGCAGATCGTGGAGGCCCCGGTCAAGACCGGTGCCAAGGGGGGCAAGGTCGTCAACCGTTCGATTCCGCAGGAAGTCGACTTCGAGATCGGCGAGACCATCACGATCAAGGAGGGTTCGTTCGCGGGCCTTCCCGGTTCGATCAGCGAGATCAAGCCCGAGAGCGGCAAGCTCACCGTGCTCGTCTCACTCTTCGAGCGTGAGACGCCGGTCGAGCTCAGCTTCGAGCAGGTCACGAAGCTCTAACTAGTAGTGGGCTCGACAATCGGCGCGTCCCTCTCGGGTGACGCGCCGATTTGTCACTGAGCGGATGTTATGCCGGTCGCCGGGTCATCCGCGGTCGTGAACCGTCAGCCCGCGCTGCATCCGCGAGAAGCGCGTCGGCTCTTGGGTGTCGATGTAATGGAGGATAAACTCCGTTATATGAGAACTGAGGCGCCACTCCTCGCCCCGATCTTTCGGTCGGATGGTCAGGCGCGCCTTCTCGCCACTCTGCTGCTTGCCGGCGAGGAACTGAGTCTCACCGACCTCGCGGAGCGCTCTGACCTCGCGTATACGACCACGCACCGCGAGGTTGCCCGCCTCGTTGACGCCGGGATCCTCGTTCAACGCGAGATCGGGCGCACTCGTCTCGTCCGCGCCAACGCTGACAGCCCCCTCGTCGGGCCGTTGCGCGACATTCTCACCGTCAGCGCGGGTCCAGCCGTGTTGCTTGCCGCGTCCTTCGCGGACATCCCTGGTATCGACAATGCTTTCATCTACGGGTCCTTCGCGGCCCGGATGCGCGGCGTTGACGGGCCCGCGCCGAACGACATCGATGTCATGGTGATCGGTTCGCCGGATGTCGACGCGATCTACGACGCATGTACCAGCGTCGAGGTCGAGGTGCATCGACCGGTGAACCCCACGATCCTTCGGCTCGACGAGTTCGGGCAGGATTCCGGCTTTCTCAATAGTGTTCGAGCGAGCCCTGCGGTGCCTGTCGTCGGAGAGCTGCCGTGGCACGGATCCGGTTCACTTCTGCAGAGCAGGCGGCGGTCGACGTTCTCGTGACAGCGAGGCGAATCGATTCGGTTCCTTCGGACGCACAGCGGGCCGCCGCGTTCCTCCGTCAAGCCGATGAGCGCCTCGCCGAACTCGAACGATTGAGCAGTGCTGTGGTCAAGTACGGGGTCGCCTACGACGCCGCTCATGACGTCGGCGAGGCACTGCTCGCCGCTTACGGCTACCGCACGACCACTGGGCCCGGTCAGCACGAGGCGCTCGGGCGGTTCCTTCGTGCAGTGCTCGACTTTCCGCCCGCAGAGAGGGCAGCGGGCGAGTTCGACCGTCTTCGACGCGCACGCAATCAGGATAGATACGAGGCGAAGACCGTGGGGGCCGCCGACGCAGCGAAGGCTGAGCGCGTCGCGCGGGAACTGTATTCGGCGGCCGTCGGGCGCGGCGCACTCCAGCCATAGCAATCAGCGATCGGCCACACTAACGGCGCGTCACCTTCGGGCGACGCGCCGTTAGTTCATGATGCGGTTAGGGCGAGGTAACGAATCACAGAGCTACTGCGCTGTCCTGCGGCGACGATCGCCTTCGGGCGCCACGAACAGATCCATGGAGAGCCCGTCGATGAACGTGCCCGGCTCGACATGGAGGGCGATCGCAATCCTCACCAGGGAGTGAACACTCGGCAATGTGCGGCCATTTTCGTACGCGCGAATATTCGACGAATCGATTCCGCTCCTTGCTGCCAACTCGTCTTGCGTAACCGCCAGCATTCGCCTGCGATCGCCGATCCGCCGGCCAACGAAGGTGGCGGCTTCAGATGGGACTCGGGGCATCCCACAAGCCTCATGGTGCCCGGGGTCGTGTGCCAGAGCGATGGTCACCGGGTACTTGTACTCTCTAACCTATGCGGATATCTGAGGCAGCAGTCGAGCGCCTCGTTCGGTCGCGTCAGCGCGTCGCGGATCATGGTGAAGTTTTCACGCCAACCTCGCTCGTCAACGACATGCTCGACCTCGTCAAGTCGGAGACGGAACGCATCGACTCGCGCTTTCTCGAGCCCGCCTGTGGTTCAGGCAACTTCCTGGTTCCTGTACTCGAGCGCAAACTCGCGGTGGTCAAGCGTCGCTACCGCAGCAGCGACTTCGAGACACGCAACTACGCGCTCCTCGCCCTCATGTGTATCTACGGCATCGAACTGCTGCCCGACAACGTCATCGAATGTCGCGCGCGGCTCCTAAGTGTGTTCTCCGAATTTGTGAAGGTCCGCCAGGAGGATGCGTTCTGGCACGCGGCCGAACGTGTGCTCGCCCTCGGCATCGTGCAAGGTGATGCGCTGTCGATGACCGGTGCCTCGGGAGAACACATCACTTTTCCCGAGTGGGGTTACCTCGGGCGCGGAAAGTTTCAGCGCAGAGACTTCCGGTTCGACGACCTGACTCAGCGTTCTTCGGCCGGCATCGGGCTCTTCACTCATCTGGAGGAGCACGAGGTCTTCGTGCCGGTGCGCACCTTCCCCGCTATGTCGGTACAGGAGCTTGCCGCATGAGCGAGACGGTCGCACAGGCGACGTTCGCGCTCGCGGGTCATAACCCCGATGTGCTCACCTGCATCGCGAACCTCTCGAATGATGAGATCTTCACACCGCCCGCCTTCGCCAACCAGATGCTCGACACTCTCGAGCTCGCCTGGGCCGAGTCGAACGATGGCGCCTCGATATGGTCGGACTCCGCGGTCACCTTCCTCGACCCGTTCACCAAGTCGGGAGTCTTCCTTCGGGAGATCGTCGCGCGGCTGGCGGTGGGACTCGCCGACGAGATCCCCGACCTGCAGGAGCGCGTCGATCACATCCTCACCAGGCAGGTATTCGGTGTCGGGATAACGACGCTGACCAGCCTGCTCGCCCGACGCAGCGTCTACTGCTCGAAGTACGCCAACGGCGTCCATTCGATCGCGAAGTCGTTCAACCGAGACTGGGGCAATATCTGGTTTGAGCGCACGGAGCACACGTGGGTCGGCACGAAGTGTGCCTATTGCGGTGCGGGCAAGGCGGAGTTCTCTCGTTCGCCTGACCTTGAGACGCACGCCTACGCCTTTATCCACACAACCGATATCAAAGCGCTTCTCGCGCGCATGTTTGGAGCTGACGTGCAGTTCGATGTGGTCATCGGGAACCCGCCCTACCAACTTGACGACGGCGGTCACAATAATTCCGCTGCCCCGATCTACCAGCACTTCGTCGACAGCGCCATTGCGCTCGATCCACGCTTCATAGTGATGGTCACTCCGTCGCGATGGTTTGCCGGAGGTCGCGGCCTCGATAAATTCCGCGAGCGGATGCTCACTTCGCACAGGCTGCGTCACCTGGTCGATTACCCCAAGCTGTACGACGCGTTTCCCGGCGTCAAGATCAGAGGAGGAATCTCCTACTTCCTGTGGGATCGTGAACATGAAGGTAGCTGCACGATCCAGACGATGTGGGACGGCACCCCCGTTGGGCCGTCTGTAGCCAGGCAACTTGACGCATTCGACATACTCGTTCGCCGAAACGAGGCCGTGTCGATCCTTGAGAAAGTTCGCGACAAAGACGAACCGACGCTGGACGCTCGTGTCTCGGCTGGCAAGCCCTTCGGTCTGCGAACTTTCTTCCACGGTAAGTCATCGCCGGATGGGCTGAAAGAAGCGACCAAGCTCTATGGCTCGCAAAAAATTAGTTGGGTCGAACGTGAGGATGTTCCGCACCACCGCGCGTGGATTGACGACTGGAAGGTCTTGATGACAGCGGTGCAGGGCACCAGCGCCGCGGTGGAGACAAAGTTCCTCAGCAAGCCGATCATCGCCGGCCCCGGAACCGCTTGCACCGAGACTTATCTCGTGGCTGGGCGATTCGCCACCGAGGAAGAGGCAACGCGGTATGCGGGTTACCTCCGATCGCGTTTTGTTCGATTCCTGGTGTCTCTGCGCAAGTCGACCCAGCACGCGAATAGAGACGTTTATGCATTTGTCCCCGACCTCGATGCCGATCAGGTTTGGGACGATGGCAAGCTCTACGCACGCTACAACCTGACCAGCGATGAGGTCGCGTTCATCAAATCTCAGGTCGCTAATCACGACGGCATCGGGCGGGACGAGGCTGATGCCTAAGACCGACGAGCAGCTTTTCGTGCCGAAGGCCGATTCGCGCCTCCGCATCTACGCATACTCGATCGACGACGAACCGCACGCCGGCCAGCTGAAGGTCGGACAGACCACGCAAGACGCCAAGACGCGCGTCGCACAACAGCTCAAGACTGCCGCGATCGAGAACTTCACAATCGAGTTGGTTGAATTCGCCGATCGTGAAGACGGAAGTACGTTTAGCGATTTCGCGGTGCGCGGTCGACTTACGGAGAAGGGTTTCGCGAACCCGACGCTCGAGTGGATGACTTGCAGCGTTGAGGACGTCAAGACCGCGATAACCGAACTGCGGACGGGCGTGACATTTTCGGGAACCCACCACCTCGATTTCAGGATGCGCGCCGAGCAACGAGCGGCAGTCGACAAGACCTACAATTATTTCCAGTCCCGCTGGATAGAGGATTCGGATGCCGTGCCCGAGTTCCTGTGGAACGCGAAGATGCGCTTCGGCAAGACGTTCACGGCCTACCAGTTGGCGCGACGGCTGGAAGCGAAGCGCATCCTGGTGGTGACCTTCAAGCCAGCGGTCGAGGATGCCTGGCGCACCGATCTCGAATCGCATGTCGACTTCGACCGGTGGCAGTACCTGTCGCGGGCCTCCGGTGGCGATCCGGAGAGCGCCGACCCCGAGCATCCGCTCGTCTATTTCGGATCGTTCCAGGACCTGCTTGGCCGGGATGCCGCCGGCAACTTCAAGGCGAGACACAGGTGGTTGAGCGAGCTGGGTTGGGACCTCGTGGTATTCGACGAATACCACTTCGGTGCGTGGCGTGACACGGCCAAAGAGCTGTTCGAAGGCGAAGACGAGACCGCGACCAAGAAGGAGACCGAACTCGAATTCGGCGGAGCTCTCGAGACCTTTGCCGAAGAACTCGAGGTGCTCGGCAGTGTGGAGGATGCATTCGTTCCGGTGCGCGCGGGCGCCTATCTGTACCTCTCGGGCACGCCGTTCAAGGCGCTCGCCACCGGTCGGTTCATCGAGGAGCAGATCTTCAACTGGACCTACACCGACGAGCAGCGCGCCAAGGCAGAATTCACCGAGCAGCACCCGGGCGAGCGCAATCCCTATGCGGGTCTTCCCGAGATGCGGCTGCTGACGTACCAGATGCCCGAAGAACTGACCGCGATCGCCGCCCAGGGCGAATTCGACGAGTTCGACCTCAACGCGTTCTTCGAAGCGAAGGATGTGGGGGTCGACGCGGAATTCGTGCACAAGGACGACGTGCAGAAGTGGCTCGACATCATCCGCGGATCGTATGCCCCCACGCAGGTCGACGCTCTGAAGGCGGGGCAGCGCCCGCCCTTCCCCTATTCCGACTCGCGACTGCTGCCGTACCTCCAGCACTCGATCTGGATGCTGCCGCGCACGGCGTCCTGCGCCGCGATGGCCAACCTCCTCGCGGAGAAGCAGAACGTCTTCTGGCACGACTACTCGGTGGTGAACGTTTCGGCGCCCGACGTCGGAGTCGGGCTCGACGCGCTGCCGCCGGTGCGCGCGGCGATCGGCAATGGACACGATACCAAGACGATCACGCTGACCGTCGGCAAGCTGACGACCGGGGTGACGGTGAAGCAGTGGTCGTCGATCCTCATGCTGCGCAACCTGAAGGCGCCGGAGACCTACTTTCAGGCAGCGTTCCGCGTTCAGTCCCCCTGGACCATCGCGAACCCGAACGGTGATGATCCGAATGCCGAGGAGATCCTCAAACCCGTCTGTTTCGTCTTCGACTTCGCACCCACCCGGGCGTTGCGCCAGATCGCCGAATACGGTGCGGGTCTCTCGCCCGAGATGCGGAACCCCGAGAAAGCCGTCGAAGAACTGGTGAAGTTCCTACCGGTGCTCGCCTACGACGGCTCCCACATGACCCAGGTGGATGCTGGCGGCATCCTCGACATCGCCATGGCAGGCACCTCGGCCACCCTCCTCGCCCGAAAGTGGGAATCGGCAATCCTCGTCAATGTCGACAACGAGACTCTGCGCAAGATTATGGACTCACCGGCTGCGATGAACGCGGTCATGAACATCGAGGGGTTCCGTGCACTGGGCTCCAGCGTCTTCGAAACCGTTGTCAACAAGTCCGAGGCGGTGCGCGACACCAAGAAAAACAAAGGCGACGAGCTGACTCAGACCGAAAAGCGGGAGCTGACGGCGGAGGAGAAAGAGTACAAAAGCAAGCGGAAGCAGATCCAGGAGAAGCTGATCAAGTTCGCCACCCGCATCCCGGCTTTCATGTATCTCACCGACTTCCGCGAGAACACCCTGCAGGATGTCATCACCAAGCTCGAACCCGAGTTGTTCAAGACTGTGACCGGCCTCACCGTCGAAGACTTCAACCTGCTCGTCTCGCTCAATGTCTTCAATGCCGCGCACATGAACCAGGCGGTATTCGCTTTCCGTCGGTATGAGGACGCCTCCCTGGCCTACACGGGGATCGAGTCGAACGGCGGTCGCCGCAATGTTGGCCTGTACGACACAGTGGTCGCAGTCGACTGATCCGCTTTGGCCGTGTAATCTGTATAAGTTGCCCACCCAGGCACATCACCGCGTCCCGGATTCGCCGGGGAGGCGGGAGCGCTGCTCATCCGAGCAGCACGACACGAAGGAAAAACAATGGCACCGAAGAAGAAGGTCACGGGTCTGATTAAGCTTCAGATCCAGGCCGGCGCCGCGAACCCCGCGCCGCCAATCGGCCCCGCGCTGGGCCAGCACGGCGTGAACATCATGGAGTTCTGCAAGGCATACAACGCCGCGACCGAGTCGCAGCGTGGCAACGTCATCCCGGTGGAGATCACCGTCTACGAGGACCGTTCGTTCACGTTCATCCTCAAGACCCCGCCGGCAGCCGAGCTCATCAAGAAGGCGGCAGGCGTCGCCAAGGGCTCAGGCACCCCGCACACCTCCAAGGTGGGCAAGCTCACCAAGGACCAGCTCCGCACGATCGCCGAGCAGAAGATGGTCGACCTGAACGCGAACGACGTGCAGGCCGCAGAGAAGATCATCGCGGGCACCGCCCGTTCGATGGGAATTACGGTGGACGTATAATGGCTAAGAAGTCGAAAAACTACCGCGCCGCCGTCGAGAAGCTCGAAGAGGGCAAGTTCTACACCGCCAATGAGGCCGTCGGCCTGGCTCGCGAGACCGGCTCGAA
The DNA here is from genome assembly GCF_040549465.1 of Glaciihabitans sp. UYNi722. Taxonomy (NCBI): domain Bacteria; kingdom Bacillati; phylum Actinomycetota; class Actinomycetes; order Micrococcales; family Microbacteriaceae; genus Glaciihabitans; species Glaciihabitans sp. UYNi722. The sequence continues at coordinate 115,968 of NZ_JBEPTL010000005.1, forward strand.
GAACTTCAACTCGACCGTCGAGGTCGCGCTGAAGCTCGGTGTCGACCCCCGCAAGGCAGACCAGATGGTTCGCGGGACGGTTATCCTCCCTCACGGCACCGGCAAGACCGCCCGCGTCATCGTGTTCGCAACTGGTCCGGCCGCTGACGCCGCGATCGCTGCCGGCGCCGACGAGGTCGGTGGCGACGAGCTGATCGAGAAGGTGGCTGCTGGCTACACCTCGTTCGACTCCGCCGTCTCGACCCCGGAGCTCATGGGTAAGGTCGGTCGTCTCGGAAAGGTACTCGGCCCACGTGGCCTCATGCCCAACCCGAAAACCGGAACAGTGACGCCCGACGTCGCGAAGGCTGTCAACGAGATCAAGGGCGGAAAGATCGAGTTCCGCGTCGACAAGCACTCCAACGTGCACTTCATCGTAGGCAAGGCGGCTTTCGAGGCCACCCAGCTTGAGGAGAACATCAAGGTCGCGCTCGACGAGATCATCCGCTCCAAGCCGAGCTCGGCGAAAGGCCGCTACATCCAGAAGGGCACCGTCACGACCACCTTCGGTCCTGGCATCCCGCTGGACGTCAACGCGTTCTAAGCAGTGTGAAAAAGGGGGTCCGCGTCACGCGGGCCTCCTTTTTCGTCGTCTGGGCAGCATCCGAAAATGCAGGAGAATCGAAGTGATCTGCGCAAGACAGCGCCGCAAGCGACGATTCGCGGCGGATGTCCTGCATTTTCGGTGCGGAAGGCGAGAGAAGAGGAGCGCGACATGAGCGTGACGGTTCGAGCAGCGACTGCGGATGACGCGAGCGCCCTGCACGATGTGGCGGCGGCCACCTTCGCACTCGCCTGCCCTCCCGGCACCACCCAGGCCGACATCAACGACTTCGTCAGCACCCACCTCTCGATCGAACGGTTCGCGCAGTACCTCAGCGATGCCGACCGTGAGCTGTTCGTCGCCGTCGACGGCGACTTCCTCGGTTACACGATGCTGGTGTACGCGGAACCGAGTGACGCGGATGTCGCGGCGGCCCTCACGGTGCGCCCGACGGTGGAGCTCAGTAAGGTCTACGTGCTCCCGAGCCAGCATGGCGCCGGGGTGTCATCCGCCCTTATGGCAGCCACTATGGATGCCGCCCACGGCCGCGGGGTCGCCGCGGTCTGGCTCGGCGTGAACCAGGAGAACGGCCGCGCCAACCGGTTCTACGAGAAGCACGGATTCCAGGTCGTTGGCACGAAGAAGTTCCTGGTCGGCGACCAGTGGCACGACGACTACACGCGGGAGCGCGTGTTCTAGCCACACGCCCTAGGTCTCGCTCGAAACTTTCAGCACGATCTTGCCGCGGGTGTGACCGCCCTCGATCGCCGAGTGTGCCTCCGCGACCTGCTCGAGGTCGAACACCTGGTCCACGTTCACGTGCACGTCGCCCGACTCGAGCAGCCGAGCGATGATGGCGAGCATCGCACCGTCGGCGGAGACCTTGTAGGTGGTGGCACGGATGCCGGCAGCCGCGGCATCCTCGATCAGCGTCGGCCAGCTGCCGCTCGGCACGTTGATGAGCAGGCCGCCCGGTCGCAGCACGGAGAGTGATCGTGTTCCGGTGTCGTCGTGCACGTTGCCCACCAGGTCGATCACGACGTCGATGTTGTCGAGTAGGTCTTCGAAGCGGGTGGTGCTGTAGTCGATTACTTCGGATGCCCCAAGCTCACGCAGCCAGCTGGCGTTGCGTTGCGATCCGGTCGCCACGACATGAGCGCCGAAGTAGGAGGCGAACTGCACGGCGAAGTGGCCGACACCTCCCGCGGCGGCGTGGATCAGCATCCGCTGTCCCTCGTGCGCCTTGGCAATCTCGACCACCACTCCCCACGCGGTCATGGCCGCGGTGGGGATGCCCGCGGCTTCGAGGTGCGACAGCCGTGTCGGTTTGCGGGCCACGCTGATGGTGGGAACTGTGACGTACTCCGCATAGGTTCCGTCGGCACGCGGCACAGCCACCATGCCGAAGACCTCGTCACCGGGCTTGAACTGGTAGGCCTCATAGGGACTCTCGACGACGACGCCGCTGAAATCCCGTCCGAGGATCGCCGGATAGCTCGCGATGCTGCCAGCGACGCCTCCGCCCGCGCGTGTTTTCGCGTCGATCGGGTTGACTCCGGCCGCCATCACCCTGACCAGGACCTCCGAGTTCACTTTCGTCGGTCGTGGCACCTCGGACAGCGTCAGGACCCCCGGATCCCCGGTGGCCGCGATCACCATTGCTCGCATCGTGGTCATGCCCTCAGTAAAGCCGTCCAATGATTCGCCGGTGTTACGACGGTGTCACTTGGAGGCTAACAATGAGAGCCCCTAACATTCAGGAATGAGCATCGTTGCCGTCACCCGCACGAGGCGCGCAACCGTCGAGCTCGTCGGGACCGTCTTCGGTTCGGTCTGCGTGCTCGCCGCTTTGCTGATCATCTGGGTCGCACGGGTCTCGACAGCGCGTGATGTCTATGTGAGTGAGCTCGGGGCGCGGGGCGAACCGACGGCGAAGTGGTTTGAGGCGGCATTGCTGCTGATCGTGCTGGGTGGGAGCCTGATCGCTTATGCCGGTCGCGGCATCCGTTCCCGGCTGCCCGTTCTGCGGGCCTGGACGCCGGCACTGTCTCTCTGGATCGGATGCGCCTTCTTTCTTGTGGCGTCGCAGGTGCCGTGCACGACCGGATGCCCGCTGCCGGTCGGAGCGTCGTTCGACTGGCAGGATTTCGCGCACACCCTGGTGGCGGTACTCGCGTTCGGGGCCGCCTGTTGGGCCATGCTGCAGATCTCCTTCGCCAGCGGCCAGCGCGCTCTCGCCGTCGTCTCACTGTCAGCGGGTATCGCCGTCGCCATCATCGCGGGTGCGGGCGGCATCATGTCGCTCGCGCGTTTCCAGTCGGACTTCGGCAGCCGACTCGAACTCGTCGCAACCACCATCGCGCTCGGCTGGCTTCTGGTTCTCGGTGCGGTGATCGCCGGTCGCCTCGCTGTCGGGCGTGTTGTGGCCAGTCCGCAGGTGCCGATCCTGGTGCCTGTCGAGAATCCCACGGCTGATCCGGAGCCCGCCGTTCCCCTCGCTGACCGCCTGCCACGGCGACAGAAGCTGGGCGCCACGGGGGTATGAAGAGCTAGCGGACGCGCTCGCGACTCACGACCTCGAGCACCCGGTTGGCGAGCTGCACCAGCAGATAGATCTCGTTCTCGTCGCGATCGATCCACCGGCATTCCGGTTCGGCATTCACCGGAACGAAGTCGTCGTGCTGCTCCCACACCAGCAGCGTGCGCTCAGCGCCGAGCACGTACTGCTGCCACCAGACCTGGCGCAGGTAGGAGCGAGGAATGGACCGCCACCGCGACTTGGTGGTCTTGATCTCGGCCAGTTCGAGGTTGCCGGATGCCGCCACTGCGAGACCATCGGGCGTCGCAAGGTGCTCGGCCATCCCCGCCGCGTGAAAGAGTGCGTCACTCGACTCGATGCCGTACCTGGCTTTCACCCATCGGGCGATCTCCGGTTCCCTGGCGCGACCGTGGTCGGTATAGGCGTTGCCGCCGAAGCCGTTGCCGTAAACCTTGTCGAGTGCGACCGCCTGAACCGATGCCGCGCCTGACAGCCGCGCGACGTCGGTGGCCGTGATCCCACGGCTGCGTGCCCGAAGCCAGGCGACCCGGTCGGCGGAGTGCGCCACGATACGGTCCCGGTGATCGGGGATTGGCTCATCCCAGAGGGAGAGCATCGGTTGTACGTGCACCATGCCATTCTCTCCCGCACCACCGCGCTTGGTGGGCACACGCGCGGGGAAGCGTGACCGCAGGTAACCTGTCGAGGGTACAAGACGAGATGTAAGGAACTCCATGGGGTCGGATGCCGCTGGCCCGGAGTATCGCGACACGGTGACGGCTGTGCTCCGCCGTTGTGCGGAGATCGAGACTGTGCGCACCTACCGGCAGCCGCCGGTCGGTCACTCCGACGACCGCGCCATCGAGGGCCTGCTCCGGGTGCTCGACCGCGTCTGCGCCATCCATGTTTTCTCCTGGTGGCCGGGGCGTAAGCGTCGGGAGTTGGCCTATCGCTCATCATTCTGGGAACGGGTCGTCGACATCACCAGCGTGAACAAGCCGGGCCTTGATGCCTTCCTCGAGTTCGTGAGGGATGACGACCCCGTCGCTTTCGCACGGGACGCTGACAGCCTCCGTCAGTTCGCGCGATGATGGCGCCGACCCGTCGATATATATCGACAATGTGGCGACTTATTCTTGCAGACCGACAGAAGTCTCTCTAAAGTGGAACACGGTCGATTGCGCCGTTTTCCGGCGCGAGACCCAATCCAAAAAACCTCTACGAGGAGTTCCTGTGTCTGAATCGCGCCTATCGGTGCAGCTTTATACGGTGCGCGATGCTATCGCCGCAAACCTGACCGAGGCGGTGACGCGTCTCTCCACCATCGGTTTCACCCAGGTGGAGCCCTACGGCTTCATTGAGCGAGCCGACGAGTATCGTGCCGTCTTCGATGCGACCGGCCTCACCGCACCGAGCGCCCATGCCAAGCTCGTCGGCGAGGACCTCGCACCCATTTTCGCCGCGGCCACGAAGCTCGGCGTCACGACGGTCATCGACCCCCACATCGCCGAAGAGCGCTGGACCAGCCGTGAACTGATCGCCGGCGTCGCCGCAGATCTCAATGGCTTCGCCAAGGTGGCGGCAGACCATGGACTCGCCGTTGGATACCACAACCACGCTTTCGAGCTGGAGAACGTGATCGACGGTGTTTCGGGCCTCGAAATTCTCGCCGAGCACCTCGACCCCGCTGTTCGGCTCGAGGTCGACACCTACTGGGTCGCCGTTGGCGGCCAGGACCCCGTGGCTCTGCTCGGTCGTCTCGGTGACCGCGTGGGCTTCCTTCACGTGAAGGACGGCCCGATCACCACAGACGACAAGGCTCAGGTGGCCGTTGGCGCCGGTGCTGTCCCCGTCGCGAATGTCATCGCCGCCGCTCCGAGTGATGCGCTCTTGGTCGTCGAGCTCGACGACTTCGATGGCGACGTCTTCACGGCTGTCACCGACAGCTATGCATGGCTCACCGCGAAGGGTCTCAAGTGAGCGGCAGCGGGCCGGTCGGCGTCGGCATCATCGGCGCCGGTGTCATCAGCGATCAGTATCTGAGCAACATTGTCACCTTCCCCGACCTGAAGGCGCTGTTCGTCGCGGACATCGATCTCGACCGCGCGGCGGCACAGGCGGCGAAGTACGGCATTGCCGCTTCCGGGACCGTCGATGAGTTGCTCGCCAACCCCGACATCGAGATCGTGGTCAACCTCACGATTCCTGCGGTGCATGTCGAGGTAGCCACTCGCGCCGTCGAGGCCGGAAAGAGTGTCTGGACCGAGAAGCCGTTCTCTCTGGACCGCGAGTCGGGCCTCGGGCTCCTCGCTAAAGCCAAAGCAGCCGGCGTTCGCGTCGCCTGCGCTCCCGACACAGTCCTCGGCGGAGGCCTGCAGTCCGCCCGTCGTCTCATCGAGTCCGGCACCATCGGCACGGCGCTCACCGGCCTCACCCTGTTTCAGAGCCCCGGGCCTGAGTCGTGGCATCCGAGCCCCGAGTTCCTCTTCGCCGTCGGCGGCGGCCCGCTGTTCGACATCGGCCCGTACTACCTCACGACCCTCGTGCAGATCTTCGGACCGATCGCGAAGGTGACGGCGACGTCGTCCACCGCGACTCCGACGCGCGTCATCGGCTCCGGACCGAAGGCGGGGAACGTCTTCCCGGTCGAGGTGCCAACCCACTACAGCGTGCTCATCCAGTTCGAGAGCGGCCAGTCGGCGCAGAGCGTGTTCAGTTTCGAGTCGAAGCTCCAGCGCGCCGGGTTCGTGGAGATCGCCGGAACGGATGGCACCGCGGTGCTGCCCGATCCGAACATCTTTGACGGCGATACCGTGGTCTGGCGAGGCCCTGACGACTCCGAGACCTTCGAACCTGAGGGTGCGATGCTCGGTCGTGGAACCGGTGTGGCCGAGCTCGCGCAGGCGATCCGTGCCGACCGCCCGGAGCGTGCCTCCGGTGAGCTGGCCTATCACGTGCTCGACGCCATGGTCTCGATCGCCGAATCGGCGGAGCGTGATGAGTCGATCGACGTGGTGAGCAGCGTCGTGCTCCCTCCGGTCATGCCGGCGGAGTGGGACCCGCGGGTGGCGACTCTCTAAGCAGGCCGCTTCGGCGACCCTGCTGTGCCAACGGCCCTGATCAGGTCGTCATCGCCGCGATCGACTCCGGCGACAGTGCGTGATGGATGGCGAGCATGCTCGCACCGATCACCGCTGCGTCGGAGCCGGCCGCGGACTGCACGATGGTGAGGTGCTGTGTCGCGAGCGGCATCGACCGGGCGTAGACGAGTTCGCGCACGCCGGCGATCAGGTGTTCTCCGGCCTGGGCCATCGATCCGCCGATCGCGATGACCGAGGGATTCACCAAACTCACACAGGCGGTCAGCACCTCGCCGAGATCGCGCCCGGCCTGGCGTACCGCCTGGATGGCCTGGATGTCGCCATGCTTCACCAGGTCGATGACGTCCTGGCCTGACCGGGTGTCGAGCCCGTCGGCCCTGAGCGCTGCGGCGATGGCGGGACCGGAGGCCATGGCTTCGAGGCATCCGCGGTTTCCGCAGTGGCATGGCACGCCAGCGCCCCGCGGGATCTGCACGTGGCCGATGTCGCCGGCGATACCCTCGGCACCACGCTGCAGCAGGCCGCCCGAGATCACGCCGGCGCCGATGCCGGTCGCGACCTTCACGAAGAGCAGGTGTTCGGTATCGGGCCAGGCCGCGGCGCGTTCGCCGAGCGCTGAGATGTTGACGTCGTTGTCGACAAGCACGGGCACCTGAAGATGCTGTTGTACCCAACCCGGAACGTCGAAGCCGTCCCATCCCGGCATGATCGGTGGATGCACCGGCCGGCCGGTGCTGTGCTGCACCGGACCCGGCAGTCCGATGCCGATGGCGATGAGTTCTCCGTGCTGTCTGTCCAGTTCGGCCAGCAGCTCACGGGCTTTCTCCACCATCCAGCCGAGCACGACCTCCGGCCCCTGGCCGATGTCGATGGCGCCACGGTGCTTGGCGAGTACGACGCCGGTGAGATCGGTGACGGCGAGCATGCCGTGGGAGGCGCCAAGGTCGGCGGCGAGTACCACTCGTGCGCCGGGGTTGAGAGCGAACCGCGAGGAGGGGCGCCCACCGGTCGAGACGGCGTCGCCGACGGGGGCGATGAGGCCGAGATGCATGAGGGCATCGACGCGCAGGGCGATCGTCGAACGGGCGAGGCCGGTGGTCTCGGCGAGTTCGGCACGGGTGCGCGGTTTGCCATCGCGCAGCAGTTGGAAGAGCTCGCCGGCCCCGCTGGCACCGAGCGCCGAATTACGACTTACATCGACCATGGGCACAGTCAATCACAGGGAACGTCGAGCGATGGTGCACTTATGCCTGAGAGGTGGCATAAGTTGACTGATTCGTGTCAGAATCGACTGCATGAGCAATGAGGCCGCCGGAGGGGGTGTCCGCGCCGGTTTTATCGGTGGCGGATTCATGACAGAGGTGCACAGTCGCGCTGTGCGAGCCGCGAGGGGAGTGCCCTACGGGGTCGCGTCTTCCAACCCGGCGAGTTCGGCCGATGCCGCCGCTCGCCTCGGCATCGCCAGGTCTTACGCCTCTCCTGACGAGCTGATAGCGGACCCCGACATCGACGTGGTGCACATCTGCACTCCCAACACCACCCACGCCGGTTACGCATTCGCGGCCATCGCGGCTGGCAAGCACGTCGTCTGCGAGAAGCCGCTCGCGACATCCGCTGCCGATGCTGACCGACTCGTCGCTGCCGTTGCCGTTGCAGGGATCACCGCGACGGTGCCATTCGTCTACCGCTTCCATCCGATGGTGCGCGAGGCGCGGGCGAAAGTCGCGGCCGGCGAGCTTGGCACACTGCTCACCATCGACGGCTCGTACCTGCAGGACTGGCTGCTGCTTTCCGAGGATGACAACTGGCGGGTCGACTCCGTGCTCGGCGGACCGTCGAGGGCGTTCGCCGATATCGGCTCGCACCTCTGCGACCTGGTCGAGTTCGTCACCGGTGATCGCATCACACGTCTCACCTCGACCACTCGTACTTTCTTCTCATCCCGGGCGACCAGCACGGACATCACCACCGAGGATGCCGTGGCCATCGTCGTCGAGACCCGCGGCGGTGCGATCGGCACGCTTCTGGTCTCGCAGGTCGCTCCTGGACGCAAGAACCGCCTGGCGATCGAGATCGCCGGCACCGCAGAGTCCATCGCCTTCGACCAGGAGCAGCCGGAGAGCCTGTGGCTCGGGCGGCGTGAAGGGTCGCAACTGATCATGCGCGATGGTGCGTGCCTCAGCCCTGATGCTGCCCGGCTGTCTGTGCTGCCGCCCGGACATCCGCTCGGCTACCAGGACGCGTTCACCGCCTTCGTGCAGGACAGCTATGCGGCCGTCGCGGGGGAGACCCCGGATGGCCTCCCGAGATTCGAGGACGGCGCACGAGCTGCCCGACTCACCGAGGCAGTACTGGAGTCGGCGGCCGAGGGTCGCTGGGTCGAATTAGAGGAGAACACGAATGACTGAATCCACCCACCCCGTCACCCTGTTCACCGGACAGTGGGCCGACCTGACGCTGGAGGAGGTCGCGAAGCACGCCAGCGAGTGGGGCTACGACGGCCTCGAGATCGCCTGCTCGGGCGAACACCTCGACGTCTGGCGTGCCGCCGAGGACGACGCCTATTTGCAGGGTCGCCTCGACATCCTCGATCGCTACGGACTGAAGGTCTACGCGATCTCGAATCACCTCAAGGGTCAGGCGGTCTGCGACGACCCGATCGACTTCCGTCACCAGGCCATCGTCGGTTCCAAAGTCTGGGGTGACGGCGACGCGGAGGGGGTGCGCCAGCGCGCAGCCGAGGAGCTGAAGCTCACGGCTAAAGTCGCCCGCAGGCTCGGCGTTGACACCGTGGTCGGCTTCACCGGATCGAAGATCTGGCCCTACGTTGCCCAGTTCCCGCCGGTGCCCGCCGCGGTCATCGACGCGGGCTACCAGGACTTCGCCAACCGCTGGAACCCGATCCTCGACGTCTTTGACGGCGAGGGCGTGCGGTTCGCCCACGAGGTGCACCCGAGTGAGATCGCCTACGACTACTGGAGTACCGTCAGGTCGCTCGAGGCTATCGACCACCGCGAGGCCTTCGGCCTCAATTGGGACCCCAGCCACATGATGTGGCAGAACATCGACCCTGTCGGTTTCATCGTCGACTTCGCCGACCGCATCTACCACGTCGACTGCAAGGACACCCGGATGCGTCCGCAGAACGGTCGCGCCGGCGTGCTCGGTTCGCATCTCCCCTGGGGTGACCCGAAACGCGGCTGGGACTTCGTCTCCACCGGTCACGGCGATGTGCCGTGGGAGGACTCGTTCCGGGCGCTCGAGTCGATCGGCTACACCGGTCCGATCTCGGTCGAGTGGGAGGACGCCGGCATGGATCGCCTGCACGGCGCAGCCGAGGCTGTGGGGTTCGTGCGCTCGCTGCTCTGGAAGCTACCGACGGTATCCTTCGACGCGGCATTCAGTAACCAGGACTGATCCAGCCCTTTCTCCGGAAGGCCTTGACGGGGTTGTCATTCGTCATCTATTCTTATTCAATCGATTAGTTGATCAACTAATTGGTTGTCAATAAATCAGGAGCAGGGATGACCATCGAATCGGGCGAGGACGATCAGCTCGATCGCGCATTCACCGCGCTCGGCGATGGCGTACGGCGGCAGATCGTCGCACGCCTCAGTCGGGGTCCGGCGACCGTCAACGAGCTCGCGGAACCATTCGCGATCAGTATTCAGGCGGTCTCGAAACACATCCAGGTACTCGAGCAGGCGGGACTCGTCACGCGCACACGCGACGCCCAGCGCCGGCCGGTGCACCTGAATGCCGCGCGACTCGAAGCACTCACCGCGTGGATCGACCGCTACCGGTTGATCCACGAACAGCAGTTTCGACGGCTGGACTCCCTGCTCGCCACACTGAAGGAGAAAGAGAAATGACTACCAACTCCGTAACAATCACCGCGCCGGAAGGCGTTCCCTTCATCGACATCGTGCGCGAGTTCGATGCTCCGATCTCGACCGTGTATCGCGCCTACTCCGAGTCTGATCTCGTGAAGCAGTGGCTCGGACCCCTGGGGTACGAGATGCAGATCGAGCGCTACGACGTTCGCACCGGCGGTGGATATCGTTACGTCCACATCAGCGATACGGGTGAGAAATACACGTTCAACGGAGTCTTCCACGTCGCGCGGGAGAACGATCTCATCATTCAGACCTTCGAATTCGAAGGCTTTCCCGACACCGTGAGCATCGAGTCGGCGCGCTTCGAAGACCTGGGCGACAATCGCTGCAGGGTCGTCGTGCACAGCGCCTATCCCAGCCTGGAGGCACGGGACGGCATGATCGCCAGCGACATGGAGAAGGGCGTGACGGAGGGTTATCAGCGTCTGGACGAGCTACTCACCACGCTGTGACCCGCGGTCGACGCTCCGGCTATCGCGTTCATCCGCGTGCCAAATGAAGGAGATACCCTCCGCCGGGGCGCCGTGTTACGCGTCAGCCCGGTGCGAGCACGCAGAACTCGTTGCCTTCGATGTCGGTGAGTACCATCCATGGCACATCGCCCTGGCCGATGTCGGCGTCGGTAGCGCCGAGCGCTCGTAACCGGGCACCCTCAGCCGCCTGGTCGTCGCCAGGGTACGGCCTCACGTCGAGATGGACGCGTGTGCGCACGGCTTCCACATCGGGCGCGCGAAGGAACTCCAGATACGGCCCGACGCCCGTGGCCGAGCGCAGTCTTGCGTGATCATCGGTCACCTCGTGGAGGGTCCAATCCATCGCCTGGTTCCAGAACCGGGCCATGGCTCGCGGATCTGCGCAGTCGACCACCACCGCGGCGATCGGCCCGGTGTCCTGGTAGATCGCTCGAGGCTCCAGCACGCAGAACATGTTGCCCTCCGGATCGGCCATGACCGTCCATGGCACGTCGCCCTTGGCCGCTTCGGCGGATGTCGCACCGAGCTCCCCCAGGCGCGCCACCAGTTCCGCCTGATGAGCGGCAGAGGTGGTGGCGAGCTCGATGTGCGCGCGATATTCCACTGTTTCGGGGTCCGGGACTGAGACGACATCGATGCAGACGGCAACAGGGTTCGGCATGACGAATCCCCGGGGCTCGACGTTGGTCACACCGGGGCCCTCGCTGGAAACGCCCCAGTCGAGAGCCTCCGCCCAAAACCGGCCGAGTGCTGAGTCATCGCGAGCCTTGAAGTTCACCTGAACGAGTCGCAGCGCCATGGCGCCCGATCCTAATCCTGGGTAACGCCCGAGAGGGGAGAAACGCTCTAGTTGCCTGTGGGTGTTCCCGTCGGCGGGGTTCTGCCTCCACCGCCGAAGCCGCCGACTGTCGCACCCTCGGAGACGGATGTCGCCGCGACATCCCCGTTCGCATCAGCCTTACCCACGACAGCGACCCTGTCACCCTTCGCCAGGTCGTCGACGGTGCTTTTCTCGGTCTTCGAGACTGCGGTGTCTGAGCCGGTCGTGACTTTCAGGGTGGAACCGTCGGTGAGCTTGAGCGTGATGGAGTCGCCTTCGATCGACTCGATGGTGCCGGAGGTGAAGTTTGCCCTGGCGGCCTGGGCGGTTCCGCCGCCTGCAGCTCCGCCACGGAATCCGGCCGGACCGCCCGCCTGGTTGGCGCTTGCGGTGTTGTGCCCGATGAGGATGCCGCCAAAAAGGCCGATGGCCAATGCGGCGACCACGCCGAGCAGAGGAGTGATCCACCGTTTGCGGCCGGCCTTCTTGATCGGGGTTGTCGGAGCCCCCGCGGGCTCGCTCGAATCGACGGGAGTGGGGTTCTGGTCGGTCATGATGTCTCTCTCCTGGATGGTCAGATGGCTCGAAGAGCCTGGATGGGACGCATGGCTGCCGCGCGAGCCGCCGGATACACGCCGAAGAACACGCCGATCGCCACGGAGACGCCGAGGGCGAGCGGTATGGAGTAGCCGATGATCACCGGCTGGGTGCCGTTGATCTCGTACCGTGCACCGACCAGCGCCACGACGATGCCGAGCACACCGCCGATGAGAGTGAGGGTGGCAGCCTCGGCGAGGAAATGGCCGAGGATCGCGCCCCGAGTCGCGCCGAGAGCCTTCCGGATGCCGATCTCACGGGTGCGTTCGGTGACGGTCACGAGCATGACGTTGGTCACCCCGATACCACCGACCAGCAGGCTGATCGCGGCGACGGCTCCCAGCAGCACAGTGAAACTCGTGGCGCTCGCCGCGGCCGTCTCCAGCAGGGAACTCTGGTTGGTGATCGTGTAGGGCAGGTTCGTGGTGTCGGTGACTCCGAGCAACTGGTTGAGCATCACGCCGACCTCCCCCTCCGCAGCGGAGACCGAGTCGGAATCCGTCGCCTCGACGGTCAGTGTGCTCACCGCGCCGTAGCCGGTGTAGGACTTCTGCACGCGCGTGAGAGGGGCGATCACCACCGTGTTCGGGTCGTTGAATCCGGCGCTGCTCTGGGTGGCGAGGATGCCGACCACGGTGAATGGCGTTCCATCGACAGAGACCTGCTGACCGAGCGCCGACCCGGTGGGGTAGAGGGTCGTCGCCAGTTCGGAACCGATCACCGCCACCTTGGCCGAGGTGGTGACATCCGCTGCGGTGAAGGCGCTGCCCGAGGCCACCTTCGCCGTCGAGACGTCGAAGTAGCCCGCTGTGCTCCCGATCACCGAGATGTTCTCGGAGGATGTGGTGGATGACGAGATCGTGAGGCTCGTCGTCACCTGGGGTACGACCTCCTTCACGTGGCCGAGCCCGGCGCTCGCCAGCTGGTCGCTCAGCGTCGTGGTGATCGTCTTGACGCTTGTCGCTGTCGCGGTGCTGTCGGCCGCCTGGGTGCCGCCACCGGCGCCGCTGCCGCCGCCGCTCGGTCGCACTGTGATGGTGTTGGTTCCGAGAGTGCTGATCGCGTTCTGCACGGTCTGGGCTGATCCGTTGCCGACCGCCAACAGCAGGATGACGGATGCGACGCCGATCATCACGCCGAGCAGGGTCAGGATCGACCGCAGTTTGTTGGCCGTGAGGCCCCGCATCGCTGAGCGCAGGATCTCGAAGACGCTCATCGCGCGGCCGCCTCGTTGAGTCGGTCGGTCACGATAAGGCCGTCGCGGATGGTGAGCACACGACGCGCGCGCTCCGCGACGTTCTCCTCATGCGTGATGATGACGATGGTGCGACCCTGGGCTGCGAGATGATCGAAGATCGACAGGATCTCCTCGGTCGACGCGCTGTCGAGGTTTCCTGTCGGTTCGTCGGCGAGCAGCAGGGTCGGCGAGGTCACGAGCGCCCTGGCGATCGCCACTCTTTGCTGCTGGCCGCCGGAGAGTTGTTGGGGTTGGTGGTCGGCGCGGTCCCCGAGTCCCACCATGTCTAGCGCCTCCATGGCACGTCGGTGTCGTTCGATTCGCCCCACCCCGCCATAGCTCAGAGGAAGCTCGACGTTGGCAAGGGCCGACATCCGTGGCACCAGGTTGAAGCTCTGAAACACAAAGCCGATCTCCCGGTTGCGCACCCTCGCGAGCTCTTTCTCGGTGAGCTCGCTCACACTGTGGCCGGCCAGCTCGTAGACGCCCTCCGAGGCGATGTCGAGGCATCCGAGCAGATTCATGAGCGTCGACTTGCCGGAGCCCGAGGGACCCATGATCGCGAGGTAGTCGCCGGATGCCACGGAGAGATCGATCCCTCGAAGTGCGAATACCGCCGCCTCCCCGTCGCCGTAGACCTGGTGGATGCCGTCGAGCCGCAGCACGGGTGGTGCATCGTCGGCCAGCGGAACGGCCGCGGTCGCCGTCTCGATGCTCATCGGTTGCCGCCGGCCGGGGTGCCGAGGGTGGGAGCGGTTCCACGGTTCGTGAAGCTGCTACCTCCTCCACCGAACCCGCCTCTGGTGCCGGTACCGGTTCCGGTACCCGTTCCGGTTCCGGTACCCGTCGTCGCGGCGACAGTGCCGATGACGACGGTCTGGCCGAGCTTCAGGCCCGACGTCACCTCGGTTCCTGTGTCGCCGACGACTCCGAGCTTCACCGTCTTCGTCGAGGTCGTGCCGGAGGCCGAGACCACCTTCACCGTCGAGGTGCCGTCGGCCGCAGTCGTGATGGCCGCCGTTGGAACGTAGAGGGAATCAGCCGCGGAGCTGGCGCTGGTGATCGTGACGTCGGCTGTCTGCCCGAGGCGCAGGCCCTTCGGGATCGCGTCGAGCGTGATGGTCGTCGCATAGGTCACGACGGAGTTGCTGGCCGTGGCGACCGGGGAGATTGCGGTGACCTTGGCCGTCGCCGTCGTGCCGGCAAGTGCCGGGAAGGTGACGGATGCCACCTGACCGACCGTCACCGAGGCGATGTCCGCCTCCGCGATGTTGGCCGTCATCGTCATGGCCGACACGGCGTTGCTCAGCGTCGTGTTTGCCTTGGCGAGCGCCTTCGACAGGTCGGCAGTGTCGAGGGTTCCGAGCACGTCACCCGCCGTCACCGTCGCGCCGAGCGAGGTGTTAACGGTGGCGATCGTTCCGGCCACTGAGAAGTTGGCATCGACGTCGCTGAGGGCCGCGATCGCTCCGCTGGCCGTGATGCTGCTCGAGACCGTGCCCTGCTGCACCGTTGAGGTGAGTTGGCTCGCGGAGGCGCTGTTGTTCGAAGCGAAGGGGTCGGCGATCAGGAAATAGCCGCCGACCACGGCTCCGACGGCCACGACGCCCAGAATGCTGTTGACCATGACCGGTCGGGATATCTTCATGTTTCGAAGGTGCCCATCGAAGCTATGCAAATCGTAAGGACGGGCAATGGGCAGCCCCAGAGTTCTGGCCACTCCGCGAGCGCTCAGGCAAGCCATGGGCGAAACATAGGTTTCTCATAGAAAACTCGCGATAGTTGTTAACTGTGAACGCAGACACCCGCACAAGCTCCCCGGCCTCGACCGCGGGCCCGAAACTCCGCCGTGCCGACGGCTCGCCGGTGCGGGTCGTCGTGGTCGACGACGAGGCGACTCTGAGTGACCTGCTCAGCATGGCGCTTCGCTATGAGGGCTGGGAGGTGCGCACGGCGGCCGAGGGGCGTGCGGCAATCGGCCTCATCCGTGAGTTCCAACCGGATGTCGTCGTGCTCGACGTAATGCTGCCTGATATCGACGGCCTGCAGGTGCTCAAGCGGCTACGCGCGGACGGGCAGGACACCCCCATCCTCTTCCTCACCGCGAAGGACGCACTCGACGACCGGATCGCCGGGCTCACCGCCGGCGGCGACGACTACGTCACCAAGCCGTTCAGCCTCGAGGAGCTCGTGGCGCGTCTTCGCGGTCTCATCCGCCGGTCATCCATCGTGATCGCCGATTCCAGCGATCCGCTGCTGCGCGTCGGAGACCTCGTGCTCGACGAGGAGAGCTATGAGGTGCGCCGCGAGGGCCGCCTCATCGAGCTCACCGCCACCGAGTTCGAACTGCTGCGCTTTCTGATGCGCAACCCGCGACGCGTCATGAGCAAGGCGCAGATTCTCGACCGCGTCTGGAGCTACGACTTCGGCGGCCGCTCCAGCATCGTCGAGATCTACATCTCCTACCTCCGCAAGAAGATCGATGCCGGAGCCGAGGCGATGATCCACACCGTGCGCGGCGTCGGCTACATGATCAAGGCGACCGGATGACACGCAGGGCCCCATGGTCGCTGCGTCGAAGGCTCGTCCTGGCCGTTGTGGGGCTCCTCGCGGCGGTATCAATCGTCATCGGAGCGGTCAGCGTTCTCGCGCTGCAGGGGATTCTCATGCAAGGGCTCGATCGCCAGCTGACCCAGGCGACGGGTAGATCGGAGGGTGGGTTCGGCCAGATTGCGCCGGGCCAGCTGCTGACACGGGAGGAGATTCTCAACCAGCGCGTTCAGCAGATCGTAAGCCGCCAGGGCCCAGGCACAGTCATTGCCATCGTGTCTGCCGACACGGTCGCGACCGCTGCCGTGAAGTCTCAGAACGGCACCCTTCAAGCGCTTTCCGTCGCGCAGTCAGGCCCGCTCCTCGCGGCGTCCACCGGTGTATCGACAACGGTCTCGCTGCCGGACGGACTCGGTGACTACCGGGTCACCGCAACCCAGCTGTCGAGCGGTATTCAGATAGTCACCGGCCTTCCCCTCGGTGATGTGCAAGCCGTACTTCTCCGGCTCGCGGCCGTGATCGCCGGCATCACCATCATCGGCCTGGTCATCGCCGCCTTCGTGGGGATCTACATCGTGCGGGTCGCCCTACGGCCGCTCCAGAGAGTCGTCGCCACCGCCACGAACGTCGCAGAACTCCCGCTCGACCGCGGCGAGGTAGCTCTCGCCGTGCGTGTGCCGGACTCCGACGCCGACCCGAGCACCGAGGTCGGCCAGGTGGGTGCTGCCATCAACCGCATGCTCGGGCACGTGGCATCCGCTCTCACGGCCCGCCAGGCCAGCGAGAATAAGGTGCGCCAGTTCGTGGCGGATGCGAGCCACGAACTGCGCACGCCCCTCGCCTCGATCCGCGGCTATGCAGAACTCACCAGGCGCGGTGACTACGAGTTGCCGGATGACGTCGTCCACTCGATCGGACGCGTCGAGTCGGAAGCCACCCGCATGACCTCGCTGGTGGAAGACCTGCTGTTGCTCGCGCGCCTCGACGAGGGCCGCGATCTCGACAGCGAGCCGCTCGACCTCTTTCCGCTTCTCATCGACACGGTGAGCGACGCCCACGCCGCAGGCCCCGACCAAGAATGGGCGCTCGATCTGCCGGAGGAACCCGTGATCGCCCAGGGCGATGCCCCTCGCCTGCACCAGGTAATCGCCAACCTGCTCGCGAACGCCAGGGTGCACACCCCGGCCGGAACCAGGGTTGTCGTCGGACTGGTGACCGAGGGGGAGAACGCCGTCATCACGGTGTCGGATGACGGCCCCGGCATCCCCGACGACGTCAAGCCGATACTGTTCGAGCGTTTCGCTCGCGGTGACAGCTCCCGCTCCCGGGTGGCAGGCAGCACCGGGCTCGGTCTCGCCATCGTGAGCGCGGTAGTGGAGGGCCACCACGGCGCGGTCTCGGTCGAGAGCGAGCCGGGTTCCACCACCTTCAGAGTCGAACTGCCGCTAGCGGTGTCCCACTGATTAGCGTTCCACTGGCGCGCGCCACTCGTTCGGCGTGCGCTGAGGTGGCAGACTTAACCCACCCGATCAGCGAAGGAACCCTGAAATGCGTATTGCTGTAACTGGAGCCTCTGGAAAGCTGGGAAGGGCCGTCGTCACGCGACTGCGCGACTCAGGTCACACCGTCATCGGTCTCGATGTGGTCGGTGAGCGCGGTGCCGGCTTCACCAGGGTGGACTTCACCGACTACGGTCAGACGGCGGATGCCCTATTCAGCATCAACGACAGGCATGACGGCCTCGACGCGGTCGTGCACCTCGCCGCGGCTCCGGCCGGCGGCATCCTGCCCGACTCCGCGACCTTCCACAACAACATGAACGCGACCTTCAACGTCTTCCAGGGGGCGCGTCGCGCAGGCATCAAGACCATCGTCTACGCGTCGAGCGAGACCGTGCTCGGCCTTCCGTTCGAGACACCGCCGCCCTACCTCCCCGTCGACGAGGAATACGAGACACGGCCGGAGAGCATGTATTCGCTGACCAAACACCTCGAGGAGCAGCTCGCCATCAAGCTCTGCCGATGGGATGTCGAACTCAGCATCACCGGCCTGCGTTTCTCCAACGTGATGAACGTCGCGGACTACGCCAAGTTCCCCGCATTCGACAGCGACGCCAGCTTTCGTCGCTGGAATCTTTGGGGCTACATCGATGATCGGGACGGCGCCCAGGCCATCGAGCGAGCACTCCTGTTGGGCAAGCCGGGCTTCGAGGCGTACATCATCGCCGCGGCGGACACGGTGATGAGCCGTTCGAGCGCGTCGCTGGCCGCTGAGATATTCCCGGACGTCACCGTACGCAAGGAACTCGGCGAACACGAGACACTGCTGTCGATCGATAAGGCCAGGAGCATCCTGGGCTACGATCCTCAGCACTCGTGGCGCGACCATGCCTAAACGGGCCGCGCTCCAGAGAATCGTCGCAGCGATCGTTCTCGCCCTCGGGCTGGCGGGCGTTGCGACCCAGGGCGCGCAGGCGTTGGATGAGCCGAAAGTTCCCGAGCAGGTCGGAGCGTACTTCGCCACCGGCCTCGTGCCGCGTCTCGCCGACCTGTACGGCCCGGGTGCGAAGGCGGGAACGGGTATCGACTTCGATGCGACGACGAAGGTGGGCGGCATCCGTCGCGTGCTCTCCTGGACCGACGGTTTTCTCGCCGGCACAAAGACCGACGCCCCGACCGAGCTGACCAATGACTGGGTGGCGCCCGTCACGATCAAGGTCGGCGTCGTCGCCGGACTCGCCACCGTGTGGATCAATCCCGCCAACGACCTGCCGGAGCTCGCCGACTTCGAACCCGGACCGTCGCTGGTCGACGCTCTGGCCAAGGCGTCGGCCTTCACACTTCTGATTCGTGACGACGAACATTCGGCATGGTTCGCCACCGACGGCACCACCATCACCCCGCTCGTCGCCGGTACCTCCGGTGTGACTTCGGCGATCACGCCGCCCGCCTACCAGGCAGCACTCATCGCGGCGAAGAAGATGGCTCCGGATGCCGCAGCACCAGCCAAGGGGCTGCTGGTCGCTGGCATCGTGCTCGGCCTCGTCGTCGTGATCCTGGCCGTGTTCATCCTGTTGCCGGATCGCCGCCGCCGAGCCCGCAAGGCGGCGGAGCCCGCTGGATCGAGCAACGGCTCGGACAATTCAGCTGCGTCGGCGGAGCCCGTGACCGCGTCCGCCGCCGTACCTGCATCGCCCATGACCACGGTCGTCACACCCGAGCCAGAGGCGATCGCTCCGGTCACGTCGAGGCCGGCATCGACTGCGAAGCGCGTGACCAGGAAACCCGCAGCCACGAATCCGACCGCCGCCAAGCGGTCTGCCACGGGGAAGCCGGCCGCTCCCGCCGCGACGCGCGCTCCCGCCGCGACGCGCGCTCCCGCCGCGACGCGCGCTCCCGCCGCAGTCAAGGCTGCGCCAGATTCGTCGGCAGCAGTCAGGGCAGCGGCGCCGAAGAAGGCCGCAGTGCCTGCCAAGGTTTCCGGATCCGCGAAGCCGACCACGACCACGATACAGGCTCCAGCGAAGACTACGGTGAGCGGCACCTCGGCCACGAAGAAACCCCGTGCGGCACCGACGGCCTCGAAGTCTTCTGCGGCTTCTGTCGGCACACGATCCCAGCAGCGCCCAAAACCTGAGACCCCGTCGCGCACGAAAACGACTCCGGCGGCACCTCCCACTGACCCGGCTGTCTGACCGAGGCCACCGTCCGAGGCCGACAAAACGCAGGAGATTCCGCCATATGCCGCATGGCAAGGTCAAGAATCGAAGCGTGTTACCGATTCTCCTGCGTTTTCGAGAGCGGCACCGGCAGGTCGCGCGCCTGCGGCATCGCGCTGACGCAGTTGCGCCGCGGCATCCGCATCCCCTAGTCTTGACGAAGCCAAAGACCGCCGGTTACTGGCGTGCGCTCGCAAGAGATGCCCGCCAGTCGAAGGTTCGCTCGAGCGAAAACCTGCGCAGGTGTATTGAGAAGTCTCCTTGGGATTCCGCTCCGTGCGTCTGCGCCGGAGCTTTTTTCGTTCCGCGGGCCTGCTGTCGGCCTCGACGCACGAAACCAACACAAGGAGCCACATGGCGAACAAGGAAGCTTCGGTTGCCGAGCTCACGGATAAATTCCGCGACTCGACCGCTGTACTGCTGACCGAGTACCGCGGCCTCACTGTTGCCCAGCTCAAGCAGCTGCGCACCTCCCTCAGTGAGAATGCAACGTATGCCGTGGTGAAGAACACGCTGACCAAGATCGCGGCCAACGCTGCGGGGATCTCGTCTTTCGACGACGACCTCGTGGGTCCGTCCGCTATCGCATTTGTGCACGGTGACCCTGTCACCGTCGCCAAAGGTCTTCGCGACTTCGCCAAGGCAAACCCTCTGCTCGTGATCAAGGGCGGTTACTTCGACGGTAACCCCCTGACGCCAGAAGAGGTCATCAAGCTCGCTGATCTCGAAACCCGGGAGGTGCTGCTTGGCAGACTTGCCGGCGCCTTCAAGGCTTCGCTGTTCGGCGCCGCCTATCTGTTCAACGCACCGCTCGCGAAGGCGGTTCGCACCGTCGAAGCGTTGCGCGAGAAGCAGGATTCCGCCTCCTAATTTCCGCAAGGAAACCCAGGTAGCGCGGTAGATAACAACAAACACAAGGAGAAACATCATGGCAAAGCTCTCAAGCGATGAACTGATCGCAGCATTCAAAGAACTCACGCTCATCGAGCTCAGTGAGTTCGTCAAGAAGTTCGAAGAGGTCTTCGAGGTCACCGCAGCTGCGCCCGTCGCGGCTGCCGCTGCCGGCGGACCCGCCGCCCCCGTTGAAGAGGTCGAGGAGAAGGATTCCTTCGACGTCGTTCTCGAGGCGGCCGGCGACAAGAAGATCCAGGTCATCAAGGAGGTCCGCTCCCTCACCAGCCTCGGGCTCGGCGAGGCGAAGGCCGTCGTTGACGGCGCCCCGGGCGTTGTGCTCGAAGGCGTCAACAAGGAGACCGCAGAGAAGGCTAAGGCTCAGCTCGAAGAAGCTGGCGCCACTGTCACCCTCAAGTAATTCGCGCCCTTCGGGGCTCGTACTTGCAGTGTGATCGACGTCTGATCGCGGATTCCTGTACCCAGAAATCCGCGTTCGGAGGGCGTCGCCCCTGAACGGGGCGGCGCCCTCGTGCGTTTAAGGCAACGACTGGAAACAGTCGATGTCATGGACCCACGAGGTTCCGGCCCCTGGTGCTGCGTTCGCAGCGTTGCGGTTACGCACCCAGGAAAAGGACCACACAATGCAGGAGAAATCACAGTGGCGACGAGTCGTCGACTGGATCGGGGCGTCGTCATCGGCGGTACGATGCCGGACGGCGAGTCGCGAGCCAAGCATCCGCCCAATACGAACTGCTGAGCACTTGCGGGAAGGCGCCCGTGTCCACCATAATGAGGACGCGATGACTCCCAGAACCTTGGGTATCAGAGCATGTTTTTTTCGAGTTGTACCCCATCGGCATCTGTACTAGACAGTCTTACCTTCTGGCTAGCCCTGGACTCCATGTGGCGAAGGGAAACAACTCGATCTGGCCGGGATGGTGCACCATCCCGGTTGTACCCTGCAATTACAGTGCGGTGGGTGTTCTCGAAATATCGGGGGCACCCACTTCTGTGTGTGTTGCCTTTGTGAATGTCGGCTCTGTGTCTGCCAGTTCGGTGGGAGCCGGCCGCGCGGATGCCGGAGCGGTGGAACTGCGGCGCACCCTCAGCGTCACCGGCATCGTGATGTGCTCGTCGGCCAGGGTTTCCGGTGCGGCCGCGAGCCTCTCCATGATCAGTTCCACGGCTCGCCTGCCCTGCACGAGCGGATGCTGCTCGAGCGTGGTGAGCTCGAACATGTCTCCCAGGTTGTGGCCGTCGATCCCCACCACGGAGAGCTGGGCGGGCACCTGGATGCCCAGCTGTCGCGCGGCAAGCATCGCGCCGATCGCGACCTCGTCGCATCCGGCCATGATGGCTGTCGGCCTGGTGCGTGGATCACTGAGCGCGGTGAGCGCGCCGGAGTAGGCGCCCGGGATCGAATAGGGCACAGCGTGGAAGTCGTTCTCGTGCGAGAACCCGACCTCTGCCAGAGCCTGCCGGAAGCCGGCGAGGCGCTGGCCGTGCACCAGGAAGTCCATCTGCTCCTCCTGGTCGCCGCCGAGATGCATGATGCGGCGGTGTCCGAGGCTGATCAGGTGTTCTGTCAGGAACCGGGCGGCCTGCACGTCGTCGATGCTCAGGGTCGAGATGCCGTCCACGTGACCGCCGATGCCCACGATCGGCTTGCCGAGGGACTGGAGCAGGTCGACCTCGTGACGATTGAGCGCGATGCTCACAGCGATCACGGCATCCACTCGCTTGCGCACCAGGAAGTAGTCGAAGATGCGTCGGCGCTGGTCGGCGTCCTCGCTGAGGCGGTAGAGGGTGAGGTCGTATCCCGCCGCGATGAGGGCGCTCTCGATGCCCTCGAGAACCTCGGCGAAAAACCAGCGATTGAGGAACGGGATGACGACGCCGACGTTGCGCGTCTGCCCGGTGACGAGACTGGACGCGTTGGATGACACCACGTAACCGATGTCGGCCGCGGCCTTCTGCACGCGCAGGCGAGTCTCCTTGGAGACATAGCCGTGACCGCTGAGAGCCCGGGACGCGGTGGACTTCGACACTCCGGCGAGGCGGGCGACGTCGGCGATAGCGCTCACGAGAACCCTCACCTCCATTGGCAGCAACAGTGCGGGGGAAATCATAGCGATCTTCCCGCCGGTATGGAACCGGTTCCACATTGGTGGACTTCTGGGGGCTCCGGCGATGGGGTGCGAGGGCACCGGTGGCGGTCGCACGTGACCCAAACGTTAGACAATGGTTCATGCCAAGCGGTTGCATAAACTCCGCGCACTGCCGTAACTTGTGGGTGGAACCGGTTCCCGATCCATCACCACGCGTTGCATGCTGGAGCCGGAGACATCCGCACTGTCCAGCCCGCGTTCATCGACAAACGGTCCGATGAGCATTCGACGGGACGACCTCAATGAGGAGGAGTTACATGAGTTCCATCCTGCATCGCCGCATCACAGCCCCACTCGTCTTTATGACAATCGCCGGGCTCGCGCTCGCCGGATGCTCATCGTCATCTGACGGCGGATCGTCAAACAAGGGTCCGGGCGACGCCGGCAAGGCCGACGGTGTCGTCACCATCTATGGCACCATCGCCGACACCGAGGCGCAGCTTCTCGAACAGTCATGGGCGGGCTGGGAGAAGAAAAACAAGATCAACATCAAATACGAATCCAGCAAGGAATTCGAGGCGCAGATCAGCATCCGCGCCCAGGGCGGCAAGGCCCCCGACCTCGCGATCTTCCCGCAGCCCGGCCTCCTCGGCGACCTCGCCTCACGCGACTTCGTACAGCCGGCTCCGAAGGCCGTCGCGGCGAATGCGAAGAAGTACTGGTCGAAGGACTGGTCGGCCTACGCGACCACCGGCGGCACCCTCTATGGCGCTCCGCTGATGGCGAGCGTCAAGGGCTACGTCTGGTACTCGCCGAAGCAGTTCGCGGCTTGGGGTGTCCAAGTTCCCAAGACCTGGGACGAGATGCTCACGCTGACCAAGACCATCCAGGAGAAGACCGGCAAGGCACCGTGGTGCGCCGGATTCGGTTCTGACGCGGCATCCGGTTGGCCGGGAACCGACTGGGTCGAAGACCTCGTGCTTCGCCAGGCGGGCCCCGCCACCTACGACAACTGGGTGAGCCACAAGACCAAGTTCACCGACCCGGCGATCAAGAAAGCCTTCGACTCGGTCGGCGAGATCCTGCTCAACCCGAAGTACGTGAACGCCGGTCTCGGTGACGTGAAGTCGATCAACGCCACCCCCTTCGGCGACGTGGCTCGGGTCGTCGGCGACGGCACCTGCGCCATGACCCACCAGGCGTCGTTCTTCGATGGGTTCCTCAGCGACCCGAAGAACGGCAACGCGAAAGTCGGACCGGATGCGGATGTCTGGGCCTTCCTCACCCCGCCGATCAAGGCGGGCGGTGGGCAGGCCGTCACCGGTGGTGGCGAGATCGTCGCAGCCTTCTCCAACGATGCGGACACTCAGAAGGTGCAGGAGTACCTCTCCAGCCCCGAGTGGGCGAATAGCCGCGTCAAGCTCGGCGGTGTGATCAGCGCGAACAACGGGCTCGACCCGAAGAACGCGTCCAGCCCCATCCTCGAGGACGCGATCAAGGTGCTGACCGACCCGAAGACCACCTTCCGTTTCGATGCCTCGGACCTGATGCCCGGCGTGGTCGGAACCGGATCGTTCTTCAAGGGAATGGTCGACTGGGTCAATGGAACGCCGACGGATCAGGTCGTGAAGACCATCGATGCGTCATGGCCGTCTAACTAGCAGCACTCACGGGGGGCCGGCGGAGAACCATCCGTCGGCCCTTTCCCCCCTTTTGCTACGGTTTCGTAACGACGCACGCAACCGTCTTCTTCTGAGTCCACCGTCGTACTCGAAAGGGTGTCAATGTCAGCCTTCCTGGCCTGGATAGCCGCGCTTCCCCCCATTGCGCAAATACCGCTCGTGATCGCCGCGTTCCTCATAGTGGTGGCCCTCATCATCTTCTTCGTCGAGATCGCGCCCCGCACCGGTCGTCGCTACACGATCATCCGTTTCGCGGTCTGTGTGCTCGCGCCTCTCGTCGCCTTCCTCGTGCTCGGCTCCGTCATCTGGGCCGCCGCGGTCGCCGCCGTCCTCGGTGGCGTTTTCTTCCTCCTCGACTACCGCTCGAAACAGGGCGTCGGCTATCTCTTCCAGCTGATCGGATTCCTGAGCCCCGCCATCATCCTGCTCGCGATCGGACTCATCTTCCCGACCATCAGCACCGCCGTTGCGGCCTTCCAGAACAGCCGAGGCAACCGTTTCGTCGGGCTGGAGAACTTCGCCTGGATCTTCACCCAGCCCACCGGCATCCGCGTCGTCCTCAACACGATCGTCTGGGTGCTCATCGTTCCGGCGGTCTCCACCGCCTTCGGACTGGCCTATGCGGTGTTCATCGACAAGTCGCGCGGTGAGAAGTTCTTCAAAATCCTGGTGTTCATGCCGATGGCGATCTCGTTCGTCGGGGCGAGCATCATCTGGCGCTTCGTCTATACGGCGCGTCCCGAGGGCCAGAACCAGATCGGCCTGCTCAACCAGGTGATCGTCTGGCTCGGCGGACAGCCCGTCGAGTTCCTGCAGAACTCACCATGGAACACCTTCTTCCTCATCGTGGTGCTGATCTGGATCCAGACCGGATTCGCGATGGTGGTGCTGTCCGCCGCCATCAAGGGCGTGCCGGCTGAGCAACTCGAGGCGGCGGAGCTCGACGGCACAAACGCCTGGCAGCGGTTCGTGAACGTGACGGTTCCCGGCATCCGCAGTTCGCTCGTCGTCGTGCTGACCACGATTTCGATTGCATCGCTCAAAGTCTTCGACATCGTGCGCACCATGACCGCCGGCGCCAATGACACCAGCGTCATCGCCAACGAGATGTACACCCAGTGGAAGGGCTTCGAGAACGGCCGCTCAGCGGCATTCGCTCTCGTGCTCTTCATCCTGGTGCTGCCCATCGTGGTGTACAACGCGAGACAGATCAAAAAGCAGAGGGAGATCCGATGAGCGCCGTCACCCCCGTCGACCTGCCGGTTTCCGACGCGACCAGGCGTCAGCTCGCACGCGGTGAACGCACAGCGGAGCGCAGCGCGACCAGGCGCACCAAGAAGCGGCTCACCAGCCGTGGTGCCACGATCGCCGCACTCATCATCGCCGTTCTCTGGACCATTCCCACCTTCGGTCTCTTCGTCTCGTCGGTGCGGCCAGCCGCTCTGGTGAACACGACTGGCTGGTGGACGATCTTCCAGAACCCGGGGTTCACCCTCGACAACTACACGAGTGTGCTCGCGGCGGGCAACAGCCAGTTGAACCTTGCCGGGTCGTTCATCAACTCGATAGCGATCACCCTTCCCGCCACCGTCTTCCCGCTCGTGATCGCGAGCCTCGCAGCTTACGGCTTCGCCTGGATGGACTTCCGCGGCAAGAACTGGATGTTCATCGGCGTCTTCGCCCTGCAGATCGTGCCGCTGCAGATGGCACTGGTGCCGCTGCTCAGCCTGTTCTCCCGCGGCCTCAAAATCGGTAACGTCGAACTCTTCAGCGGACTGGATGCCGGTGGCTACTCCCAGGTCTGGATCGCGCACACGATCTTCGCGCTTCCGCTGGCGATCTTCCTGCTGCACAACTTCATCTCCGAGATTCCTCGCGAGTTGATCGAGGCGGCGAGAGTGGATGGCGCGGGCCACGGCCAGATTTTCTTCAGGATCGTGCTGCCGCTCACGCTTCCTGCCATCGCATCCTTCGCCATCTTCCAGTTCCTCTGGGTCTGGAACGACCTGCTGGTCGCACTGGTCTTCGCCGACGGCGACGTCGCTCCGATGACTAAGCTGCTGGCGGAGATCACCGGCAGCCGTGGGCAGGACTGGAACCTTCTCACGGCGGGGGCGTTCATCTCGATCCTGGTGCCCTTGATCGTGTTCTTCTCGCTGCAGCGTTTCTTCGTGCGCGGCCTGCTCGCGGGCAGCACGAAGGGTTAGTGAGCGTCTGATGAAGCTGGGTATCCGGCCGCGAGGCTGACGACGTCACGTCGGGGAATCATCCCGTTGCCGTGAGCTGTGCCAAATGAAGGAGATCGTGCCTGTTCTGGCGGTTCTGCTCCCGAGTTCCCGGGGGTTCCCGACGGGAAGTCCTTCATTTGGCACTGGGGACGCCGAGCCTACCGGTGCCACCGCAACGGGGAAGTCAGACGGGGGACGTACAGTGAGGAGGTGAGCGGAATGCGTGGCGGCGGAGGCGGAGGCCACAATCGCGTCAGCAGCGGAGACACGGATGCCCAGCGCGAGGCCAACGCGGACGCCCCCAAGGTGCCCGACCTCCTCAAACGCATCGGTGGACTCTTCGCGCCGCATCGCACTGCCCTCGTCATCACCGCCGTACTGGTCGTTCTGAGCGCAGGACTCAGCGTGCTCCCGCCATTGCTCACCAGGGAAGCCTTCGACCTCGGGCTGTTTCCCAAGGTCGGCACCCCGAACTTCCCGGTGCTGATCGGTGTCGTGTCGCTGATGATCCTGATCTACATCGCCTCGGCGGCGCTCGGCGTTTGGCAGACCTGGCTCACCGCGACCGTCGGCAACCGGGTGATGGGTGCCCTACGGGTGCGGCTGTTCGGTCACCTGCAGAGGATGGAACTCGCGTTCTTCACGCGCACCAAGACTGGCATCATCCAGTCCCGGCTGCAGAACGATGTCGGCGGCGTCGCGGGTGTGCTCACCAACACGATCTCGAGCGTGCTCGGCAACACAGTCACCGTCGCCGCGGCCTTCGTGTCGATGCTGGTGCTCTCCTGGCAGCTGACAGTCGTGGCGGTGATTCTCATGCCCATCCTGGTGATCGCGCAGCGTCGCGTGGGCAAAGTGCGGGCGAAGATCGCCACGAAGACGCAGGAGTCGCTGAGCGACATGACGGCGATCACGCAGGAGACCCTGTCGGTCTCCGGCATCCTGCTGGCCAAGAGTTTCAACCAGCAGGCAACCGAGATCGGCCGGTACTCCGACGAGAACCAGACCCAGATCGGCCTGCAGGTGCGGCAGCAGATGAGCGGCCAGTGGTTCTTCGCTGTCGTGCAGATCTTCCTCGCGATCATTCCGGCCGTCGTGTACATCTGCGCAGCGTGGCTGCTGTTGCACAGCGTGCCGGTCACTGCCGGAACGATCGTCGCCTTCACCACGGTGCAGGCGAGGCTGATGTGGCCGCTGCTCGGCCTGATGCGCGTGGCGCTCGACCTGCAGACCTCGCAGGCGCTGTTCGCCCGCATCTTCGAGTACCTCGACCTGCGCCCCGCCATCGTCGACGCGCCGAACGCTCGCCCGGTGCACGCCAACCGCCTCGGCAGGGTGGAGTTCGAGAACGTCGTATTCTCCTATCCCGACGCCGGCGCCGGTACGCCGCCGACGCTCAAGGGGGTCTCCTTCTCGATCGAACCCGGCCAGTTCGCCGCCTTCGTCGGACCGTCAGGCGCCGGCAAGACCACGGTCTCCTATCTCATACCGAGATTTCACGAGGTCTCTGGCGGTCGCATCCTGTTCGCGGGCGACGATGTGCGTGAGATCGAGCAGCAGTCCCTCGTAGCCAACATCGGCATCGTGAGCCAGGAGACCTACCTCTTCCACGCGACGATCGGTGAGAACCTGCGCTACGCCAGGCCGGATGCCTCCGACGCCGAACTCGAGGAGGCGGCGCGCGCGGCCAACATCCACGACACCATCGCCTCCTTCCCCGACAGGTACGACACCATCGTCGGGGAGCGCGGATATCGGTTGAGCGGCGGCGAGAAACAGCGCATCGCGATCGCCCGCGTGCTACTGAAAGATCCGCGAGTGCTGATCCTCGATGAAGCAACGAGCGCCCTCGATTCGATCTCCGAACGTGTCGTGCAGCAGGCCCTCGATATGGCGTCCCGCGGGCGCACGACGATCGCGATCGCGCACCGCCTTTCCACGGTGGTGTCGGCCGATGTGATCTTCGTGGTGGACGCCGGGCGGATCGTAGAGCGCGGCACCCATGAGGAGCTCACCGCTACCGGTGGCGTCTATGCGCGTCTTTACGCGGAGCAGGTCACCCAGCGCTGATCTCATCATCCGCAATCTGGCCCTTGTGATTGGGCGTGGCCTGGATACAGGTGAATCACCCGAAGCATCGTGCAGCCGATTCACGTGTGGGGAGATCTGTGTCGGAAAGACAGGATCCAGGGGACGGGACCGCATCGGCGGGTGCCGGAAGCCGTCGTGTTGTGCGCCGCTTCAGGCCGGGGATGAGCATCCAGTCGAAACTGCTGCTCATGCTGCTCTCGGTCACTGTGCTTTCTGCCGTCGTGGTCGGTGTGATCGGCTACATCAACGGATCCGACTCTCTGCGGGATGCTGCGTACCAGAAGCTCACAGCGGTGCGGGAGGCGCGGGCGAGCGCGATCAGCGACTATTTCTCCACGACGGCCGATTCGTTGGTGGTCTACACCCGTGGGCGCACAGTGATCGACGCGGTGACCGACTTCACGGCAGGCTTCGACGCGCTGCAGTCGACCACGTGGAGCCCGGCAGACGAGGCCAGCCTCGACAAGTACTACAGCGACACCTTCACCCCCAAACTCGAGAAGGCGACAGGGCAGGCCTCCGATCCGGCGGCCTTCGTGCCGACCTCGCCCGCCCAGCAGTACCTGCAGTCGAAGTACACGGTGCCGTTCAAGAACTTCGACGACGCGCTCGCCAACGACGATGCCGGCGATGGAAGCGCATGGTCAGCGGCCAACGCCGAGTATCACGACTACTTCCGTGAGGTAGTGACCCGTGCAGGGTTCGACGACGCGTTGCTGCTCGACACGAGAGGCAACGTGGTCTACTCCGCCCACAAGGGGGTCGACCTCGGCTCCAATGTGAACACCGGTCCCTACAAGGGAATCAGCCTGGCTACCAACTATAAGAAGGCGCTCGACTCCAACGGTGTCGACTTCGTCGCCGTCTCCGACTTCGAGCGCTACCAACCCTCGGGGTCAGCGTTTGACGCACGCGTAATGCGAAACCTGCCGCTGGTAGATTGGCGTCACTATGAAGTACGCCAACAGCGTCATCGATCTCATCGGCAACACACCCCTCGTGAAGCTCAACGAGGTGACCGGTGGCATCGCCGCGACAGTACTGGTGAAGGTCGAGTACCTCAACCCCGGCGGCTCGTCGAAGGACCGCATCGCGACGCGCATCATCGATGCCGCGGAGCGGGACGGCCTGCTGAAACCCGGCGGCACCATCGTCGAGCCGACCTCCGGCAACACCGGCATCGGTCTCGCGCTCGTCGCGCAGCAGCGCGGCTATCGCTGCGTGTTCGTGCTTCCAGACAAGGTCGGGGAGGAGAAGCGCAACGTGCTTCTCGCCTACGGCGCCGAGATCGTGGTCACGCCCACCGCGGTAGCCCCGGACAGCCCTGAGTCCTACTACTCGGTCTCCGATCGCCTCACCCGCGAGATACCGGGCGCCTTCAAGCCCAACCAGTACTCCAACCCGAACGGTCCGCTCAGCCATTACGAGACCACGGGGCCAGAGATCTGGCGCGATACCGATGGCCAGGTCACCCATTTCGTGGCCGGTGTCGGTACCGGTGGAACGATCAGCGGCGTCGGCAAATACCTCAAGGAGGTCTCGGATGGCATGGTGACCATCATCGGCGCCGATCCTGAGGGGTCCGTCTACTCCGGTGGCACCGGTCGTCCGTATCTCGTCGAGGGTGTTGGCGAGGACTTCTGGCCGGAGGCCTACGACGCATCGGTCGTCGACGAGATCATCGCGTCATCAGACGCCGAATCCTTCGACATGACCCGTCGGCTGGCGCGCGAGGAGGGGCTGCTCGTCGGCGGCTCGAGTGGGCTCGCCGTGGCATCCGCTCTCAAAGCCGCCAGGGATCTCCCGGCAGAGGCCGTCGTCGTCGTTCTGCTTCCCGATGGTGGGCGCGGTTACCTCGGCAAGGTCTTCAGCGAGAAGTGGATGCAGTCCTACGGCTTCACCCAGGTCTCCGACGAGAAGACGGTGGCCGACGTCGTTGGGCACAAGACGGGTTCGCTGCCCGATCTGGTGCACGCGCACCCCTCTGATACGGTGCGCGACGCCATCCAGATCATGACCAAGTACGGCGTCTCGCAGCTTCCGGTGCTCACGGCCGAACCCCCGGTCGTGATCGGCGAGGTCGTGGGTGCGATCGAGGAGCGGTCGCTACTCGAACAGGTTTTCAGCGGTGACGCCAGCATGACCGACCCGGTCGAGAAATTTATCGGCACCCCGCTCGGTTTGATCGGTGTACATGAGTCTGTCGGCGCCGCGCGTATCGCATTCGAGAAGACGGATGCCCTGCTCGTGATCGAGGACGGCAAGCCTGTCGCGGTGGTCACCCGCCACGACCTGCTCACCTTCCTCTCCGAATAACCCGCGCCACCGTTGGCGCAACTTCTCACTACAGAAAGAACACAGTGCCGAAAGAGTACGACTTCTCCACCCGAGCCATCCACACGGGACAGGGGTTCGATCCGACCACAGGCGCGGTCATCCCGCCGATCTACCAGACCTCCACCTTCGTGCAGGACGGTGTTGGCGGTTTCCGCAACGGCTTCGAGTACGCCCGCGGGGCCAACCCGACACGCAGCTCGCTCGAAGAGCTGATCGCGGATCTCGAGGGCGGAAAGCACGGCTTCAGCTTCGCCTCAGGACTCGCCGGTGAGGACACCCTCCTGCGTGCCATTCTCGCGCCGGGTGATCAGGTGATCATGAGCAACGACGTCTACGGCGGCACCCATCGCCTCGTGAACCGCGTGTTCGTGCCATGGGGTGTACAACTCGACACCGTCGAAATGACAGACCTCGACGCCGTGCGCTCGTCGATTCGGCCGAACACGAAGGTACTCTGGGTCGAGACCCCGAGCAATCCGCTGATGAAGATTAGCGACATCGCAGCGCTGGTCGAGATCGGTCACGCCGCCGGAGTGCTCGTGGTGGTGGACAACACCTTCGCTTCGCCCTACCTGCAGAACCCGTTGAGTTTCGGCGCCGATGTCGTCACGCATTCGACCACGAAATATCTCGGCGGGCACTCAGACGTGCTCGGTGGCGCCGTCGTCATGAACGACGACGAGCTGGCGGAGAAGGTCGGGTTCCTGCAGTTCGCCGTGGGGCCGGTCTCCGGTCCGATGGATGCCTGGCTCACCGTTCGCGGAATCAAGACGCTCGCTGTGCGCATGGAGCGCCACAACTCGAACGCGCAGGCCATCGCGCAGGCGCTGGTCGGGCATCCGGCCCTCGAGCGGGTTTATTACCCCGGCCTGCCAGAACACCCCGGCCACGAACTGGCTGCGCGCCAGATGCGTGGGTTCGGCGGCATGATCTCGGTGTCACTCCGCGGCGGCGCGGTGGCGGCGCGCACTTTCGCCGAGTCGACGGAGATCTTCCAGCTCGCCGAGTCGCTGGGCGGCGTCGAGTCCCTCATCGGCTACCCGTCGGAGATGACCCACGCCTCGGTCAAGGGAACGGCACTGGAGGTCCCGGTCAACATCGTGCGGCTCTCCGTCGGCATCGAGGGCGCTGACGATCTCGTCGGCGACGTGCTCGCGGCCCTGGAGCGGGTCCCCGCGAACTAAACACTTGTGCCGCTTTCCCTGGTGGCTGTGTAAGTGACACCAGCATTGGGCACGGAATCGCACAGGTTGGCACGAACTCGCGCCGTGCTGACGGTTAATCGATCGACGTAGTGTTCCTGCCACCTACAGGATGGGACCATGGCCAGTATCGATGTCGCATCCCCGCCCGCCCACAGCGGCAGCGTCGGACTGTTGCAGGGCTCGGCACTGTACATCGCCGCAGTTCTGGGGACCGGCATCCTGGTACTTCCAGCGCTTGCCGTGACGAAAGCCGGACCGGCATCCATCCTCGCGGTGGCCGCGGTGCTGCTGCTCTCCATCCCGCTCGCTGGCACCTTCGCCGCCCTTGCTGCCAGGTTTCCGGACGCGGGCGGGGTCGCCACCTTCGTGCGTCTCGCGCTCGGGCGCACGGCGGCACGTATGGCCGGATATTTCTTCTTCTTCGGAGTCTGCGTCGGCTCCCCGGTGGTCGCCGTGCTCGGCGCCTCCTACGTCGTCGGAATCTTCGATGGGCCGCGCTGGGCGGTGGTGCTCGTCGCCGTGGTCATCCTCGTTCCACCGCTCGTCTCCAACGCCTACGGCCTCAGGGTCTCCGGATGGGTACAACTCCTGCTCACCGGGGCGCTCGTCGTCATCGTGGTCGGTGTCGTCGCGGTAGCGGCACCCGCCTCGAAGGCCACGAATTTCACCCCATTCCTTCCCCACGGCTGGGTCGGTGTCGGAGCGGCGATCAGCCTCTTCGTCTGGGCTTTCGCGGGTTGGGAGGCTGTGACCCACATCGCAGGAGAGTTTCGTGATCCCCGCCGCACCATCCCGCTCGCGACAGCCATCGCCATCGCCGCGGTGGGCGTAGCCTACCTCGCACTGCAACTGGTGACCGTGGCCGTGCTCGGTGACTCGGCGGCCCGGAGCGCTGTGCCACTGCTCGACCTGGTTGCGACGACGGCTCCCGGCATCGGGCCTGCCCTCGTCGCCGTGATCGCCGCGGTCGTTGCCCTCGGCGTACTGAACGCCTACCTCGGAGCCTTCGCGAAGCTCGGCGCTTCGCTGGGGCGCGACGGCGACCTGCCGCGCTGGCTCGCGAAAGGGGCAGAGTCGGGCGGCATCCCGCGGCGGAGTCTCGGCGTCGTCGCCGTGCTGGCGTTCGTCTATCTGGCTGCGCTGGTGGTCACCGGACTCGACCTCACCCCGTTCATCCTCATCCACACCAGTTGCATGGTCGGGGTCTACGCACTGGGGATGGCTGCTGCGGTCAAGCTCCTCGCCCGATGGTCGCTCGGCTGGTGGCTTGCGATCGTCTCGTGTGTGCTCGTGCTCGGACTCCTCGTGCTCGCCGGCGCCAACCTGCTCGTGCCCGGTATTCTCGTGGTGGCGGCCCTCATCGTCGCCCTCGTCAAAAGTCGCACCAACTCCCGGAGAACACCATGACCGAAGACCGCATCGCACGCGGCGCGCTCGTCGACCTGAGCCACACGATCCGCGAGGGTCTCGTGACCTATCCCGGGCTTCCCGCGCCCGTCATCACGCCATTTCTCACCCGCGAGGACTCCACGGCGAAGTACGCGCCCGGCACCCAGTTCGCGATGGACATGATCACCATGATCGGCAACACTGGCACCTACATCGACAGCCCATGGCATCGATACGAGGGAGGAACGGATCTCGCCGGTCTCCAACTCGAGACCCTCGTCGACCAGCCGGTGGAAGTATTCCATCTGCAGGATGTATCGAGTCGAGGTAGAGGAGCGGAGCTGTTCTTCGACCGCGACCTCCGCGCAAAAGCTGTTCTCCTCGATACCGGCTGGAGCCGCCACTTCGGCACTGAAGAGTACCTGACAGGTGCTCCATTCCTTACCGGGCATGGAGCGGACTATCTCGTGCAGCAGGGTGTCACAATGGTCGGCATCGACTCGCTCAACATCGACGACACCGAGTCCGGGGGAGAACGTCCTGCACATTCGGCGCTTCTCGCGGCGGGAATTCACGTCGTGGAACACCTCACCAACCTGGCCGCGCTGCCTCCGTCGGGTGCGACGCTGACCGTCGTGCCGCCGAAGGTCGAGGGCTTCGGCACCTTCCCGGTTCGCGCCTTCGCCCGCCTGCCGTGACCACTCTGTGGATCGACGGTTGTGTCGATCCAGAGAGGTGGTAGGCGATAATGGTGACGCTGTACGAGAAATGTGACCGTACACATAGTCGTCGACGAAGCCGGGTAGCCAGTAGCCATGGAACCAGAGAAGGTTCGCGCCCCCAACATCCGTGATGTTGCACGACTGGCCGGGGTCTCCTACCAGACGGTTTCCCGAGTGCTCAATAACTCGGAAAGTATCAAGCCGAGCACCAAGGAACGTGTGCTCGAAGTAATCGACCAGGTGGGCTATCGGCCGAACCAGGCAGCAAGGGCGCTGGTCACCAGCCGGTCGCGAACCATCGGCGTGCTCACCTCGCAGACTGCGCATTACGGTCCGACCACCAGCCTTCATGCCATCGAGGATGCCGCCCGCGAAGAGGGCTACCTGGTGAGTACCACCAGCCTCACCACCAGCGAGTACGAGTCCATCACCGACCGCCTCGAGCACCTGATCAGCCAGGCCGTCGAGGGCCTCGTGGTGATCGCACCGCAGGTAAAAGTCTTCGACGCGATCCGCGAGCTGGACATCCGCTTGCCTCTCGTCACCCTCGACTCGACACAGCACGATGACCAGCGCAGCCTCTCGGTCGACCAGATCTCTGGCGCACGCATGGCAACGCGACACCTCATCGAGCTCGGCCATCGGGAGATCGTGCACCTCGCCGGCCCACAGGACTGGATCGAGGCGGAAGCCAGGATGCGCGGTTTCCTCGACGAGATCGACGACGCCGATCTCGGAACCCACCCGCCGATCCTCGGTGACTGGACTGCGGACTTCGGCTATCACGTCGGGCGGGAACTCACCGGCTACCGGGATTTCACCGCCGTCTTCGCCGCGAACGACCAGATGGCTCTGGGTCTCATCCATGCCTTCCGGGATGCTGGGCTCGATGTTCCCCGCGATGTCAGCGTTGTTGGATTCGACGACATCCCCGAGGCCGCGCACTACTGGCCGCCGCTCACCACCGTGCGCCAGGACTTCGCCGAGATCGGCCGCCGTTCCGTCGCGCTGCTGCTCGCGGAACTTCGCGGAGAGGCCGATCGCAACCACGACCAGATCCTTCCAGAACTGATAGTTCGGGAGTCGACGGCGCCCCCGCGTCGCTAGCGCCGCATCCGTCCCCGCCCCGCGTCGACTTTCGCCCCCGTGCATCCATTCCCGACCGCTGTCGTGGGGGGGGGGGGGGGGGGGGGGGGGGGGGCCCCCCCCCCCCCCCCCCCCCCCCCCCCCCCACGACAGCGCACACGGCTTTGGCGTGACGCCGCGCCGATCGCCTGTGCGAACGTCTCGCCTCAATGTGAGCGGTCATATTCCGTTGCCGCATGTTGCGTTAACTTCTTGACGACAAGGGTCCTCATGCTGCACTCTCGATGTCATGCCTGCACCGTCGCCGTCCGTATTCCGTGGCGCGAGCAATCCCGGATCCCAGACCGCGCTCCGTGAACTCAACCAACAGCGACTCGTCGATGCCCTCCTCGCGAGCGGTCCGCTGACCCAGGCGGAGCTCGCCAGGCAGACCGGACTCTCCACCGCAACGGTGTCGAACATCGTCAAGACCATGTCCATCGCGGGTGCCGTCGAGACGGAGCCGACGACCAGTTCCGGTCGTCGTGCCCTCCTGGTGCGGCTCTCGAACAACGGCGCCGTCGCGGTGGGAATCGACTTCGGTCGACGCCATCTGAGGGTCGTCCTCACCACCCTCGGCTACGACCTGGTCGCCGAGGAGTTCGTGGAACTGCCGATTGGGCACCGCGCCGTTGACGGCATCGACAAGGCTGCGGCCGTGCTTAATCACCTTCTCGAGCAGAGCGGCGTCAAGCCGACATCCGTGCTCGGAATCGGGGTGGGCATTCCCGGTCCGATCGACCAGCGGACCGGCACCGTCGTGCAGGGCGCGATCCTGCCGGAGTGGGTGGGCATCCATCTGCAGGATCTTGAAGAACGCCTGCACTTCCCTGTGGTTTTCGATAACGACGCCAATCTGGGTGCCCTCGCCGAGGTGACCTGGGGGCCGCACAGCACGGTCGAGAACCTGGTCTTCATCAAGATCGGGAGTGGTATCGGAGCGGGTCTCGTGCTCAACGGCCGGGTGTTCTACGGCTCGGTCGGAGTGACCGGCGAGATCGGTCACGAGACGGTGACTGACCACGGAATCGTCTGTCACTGCGGCAATCGCGGATGCCTAGAAACCGTCGCTTCGACCTCGGTGATGATCGACCTGCTCACGCCGCGGGGCGCCAAGCCGATCGGCACATCGGACATCGTGCGCAAAGCTCTCGCCGGCGATTCGGCCACACTGCGGGTGCTGGATGACGCGGGCGTGGCCATCGGAAGGGCTCTCGCCAGCGTGGCCAATCTGATCAACCCGGAGGTCGTGGTGGTTGGTGGCCCCCTGGCCGGACTCGGGGATATTCTGCTGCAGCCGATCGAGCGCGGACTGGTGCGTCACGCTGTCCCGACGGTCGGCGGAGCGACCGCCCTGGTGATGTCGTCGCTGGGGGACAGGGCCGAGGCGCTGGGTGCTGCGGCACTTGTTCTTCAGCAGCCGGGCGTCCGAAATTCCTGAGTCGTTACTGAGTTGTTGTGTTCACAACTTGACGACAAGGCCCTCGAGAAGGTTTAGTCTGTTAGCGGGTAAATTTCCGCCCCTTACGAGACAAGGTAGTCCGGTGTTCAAACCACGTGTGCTCGTAGCAGTTGTGAACGTACACATCGCGCTCCTCCCGGCCATGGAGGCCATCAATGGCAAATGAACCGACGATCCTCGAGATGCGATCGATCACCAAAGAGTTCCCCGGTGTCAAAGCCCTCGACAAGGTTTCGTTGACCGTCAAAGCCGGTGAGATCCACTCGATCTGTGGTGAGAACGGGGCGGGCAAGTCCACGCTCATGAAGGTGCTCTCCGGCGTCTACCCCTACGGCACTTATGGCGGCGACATCGTCTTCCAGGGCGAGGTGTCCCGGTTCAGAGACATCCGTTCCAGCGAGCTTGCCGGCATCGTGATCATCCACCAGGAACTCGCGCTCATCCCCGAGCTCTCGATCACCGAGAACATCTTCCTGGGCAACGAGCCGCGCCGTTTCGGCACCATCAACTGGGTCGAGGCCAAAAAGCGAGCCAGCGACCTGCTCGCCCGCGTCGGTCTCCTGGACGACCCCGACACCCAGATCAAGAACATCGGCGTCGGCAAACAGCAGCTGGTCGAGATCGCCAAGGCGCTCAACAAGTCGGTGAAGCTGCTCATCCTGGACGAGCCGACGGCCGCCCTGAACGAGGCGGAGTCGCAGCACCTGCTCGACCTGATCCGCGGGCTGAAGAGCCGTGGCATCGCGTCGATCATGATCTCGCACAAACTCAACGAGATCGAGCAGGTCTCCGACTCGATCACGATCATCCGCGACGGCAAGACGATCGAGACGATCGACGTGCAGAAAGATGGCGTGAACGAGGACCGCATCATCCGCGGCATGGTCGGCCGGGTGCTCGAGAACCGCTTCCCTGACCGCACTCCTCACCTCGGCGAGGTCTTCTTCGAGGTAAAGAACTGGACGGTCCAGCACCCGCTCACCGCCGAGCGACTGGTGGTGAAGAACTCCAGTTTCACCGTTCGCCGCGGAGAGGTCGTCGGATTCGCCGGATTGATGGGTGCCGGGCGCACAGAACTCGCGATGAGCATCTTCGGCCGCTCCTACGGCACCTTCGTCTCCGGGCAGATCTTCAAAGACGGCAAAGAGATCCAGCTCCGCAACGTGACGGATGCGATCGACAACGGCATCGCCTACGTGAGCGAGGACCGCAAGGCCCTCGGCCTCAACCTGCTCGACGACATCAAGACCTCCATCGTCTCGGCCAAGCTCTCCAAGATCTCGACGGCTGAGGTCGTGAACGTGGTCAAGCAGCACAAGGAGGCCGAGGCCTACCGCAAAAGCCTGCGCATCAAGACCCCAACCGTCGACGAGGGAGTGAACAAGCTCTCCGGCGGCAACCAGCAGAAGGTGGTGCTGGCCAAGTGGATGTTCACCGACCCCGACCTGCTGATTCTCGACGAGCCCACCCGCGGCATCGACGTGGGTGCCAAGACCGAGATCTACGGCATCATCCGCGACCTGGCCGCGCAGGGCAAGGGAATCATCATGATCTCCTCCGAGCTGCCGGAACTGCTCGGTGTCTCCGACCGGATCTACACGATCTTCGAAGGCTCCATCACCAATGACATCCCCATCGAACTGGCCGATCCCGAAACCCTGATGAAGAGCATGACCTCCGCGAAGAAGAAAGTTGCCCAGCCATGAGCTCAGCGCCTCCACCCCCGGCGTCCAGCCAGCCGATCACCTCGGTGCCCTCCCCGGAGAAGAAATCCGGCGGGTTCCGCGATCTCGGCAAGATGTTCGGCTCCGGATCGAGCGGACGCCAGGTGGGCATCCTCGGCGCCCTCGTCGTCATCATCCTCTTCTTCCAGATCTTCACCGGCGGCCTCACCCTCGACCCCACCAACCTGATCAACCTGATCAACGCGAACGCCTACGTTCTGATCCTGGCGATCGGCATGGTCATGGTGATCATCGCCGGGCACATCGACCTTTCGGTCGGATCGATCGCCGCCTTCGTCGGTATCGTGGTCGCGACCTCGATGGCGAGTTGGCACTTCCCGCCCGGTGTGGCGATTCTGATCGGACTCGCGATGGGCGTCGTCATCGGCGCCTGGCAGGGCTGGTGGGTGGCCTATGTCGGTGTTCCCGCGTTCATCGTGACCCTCGCCGGCATGCTCATCTTCCGCGGGGCGAACCAGTTCTTCGGCAGCTCGATCAGCGTGACCGTTCCCGACAGCTACACCTTCATCGGCGCCGGTTTCCTCCCCGACTTCGGACCGCAGTTCGGCTACAGCAATGGCACGCTCATCCTCGGTGTACTCGTCGTGCTCGCCCTGATCTACCAGGAGTTCCGGGCCCGGCGTACCCAGTCGATCATGGGCTCGGAGAAGGCACCGCTCTGGGTCAGCGTTGTCAAGATGGTGATCCTCGTCGCCGTCGTCGTCTACGCCACCGTGCTCTTCGCGACCGGTCGCGTCGGAACGAGTTTCCCGATCTCCGGCATCATCCTCGGCGTGCTCGTACTCGGCTACGCATTCATCACCCGTAACACCACCTTCGGGCGGCACATCTACGCAGTCGGTGGCAACTGGCACGCCGCAGAACTGTCCGGCGTGAAGATCAAGCGCATCAACTTCCTGGTGATGATGAACATGTCGATCATCGCAGCCATCGCCGGCATGATCGGTGTGGCTCGTGCAGGCGCTTCCGGCCCCGCCGATGGTGTGGGCTGGGAGCTCGACGCCATCGCTGCCGTTTTCATCGGTGGTGCCGCGGTTTCCGGAGGTATCGGAACCATCGTCGGATCGATCGTCGGTGGTCTCGTGATCGCGGTGCTCAACAACGGGCTGCAGCTTCTCGGTGTGGGTATCGACCGAGTGCAGATCATCAAGGGTCTCGTACTGCTTATCGCTGTCGGCATCGACGTCTACAGCAAAAAACAGGGTAGGCCCTCGATCATCGGAATGATGGGCCGCAACCGGCAGAAACTCACCGATGCGCAGATGAATGCTCCCATAGATCGTCCCTCCATAGCACCGACCGACAGCGCGGAGGAGAGTTCGCGCCCACAATCCACTACGCCGAACTGATCATTCGCGTAGTCCCTGGAGACGAAGATGTGTCCCCAGTTTTCCCACTGCACCAATCAAGACAAGAGAAAGTGAAATCACATGCGTAAATTCGCAATCACGACCGTGGCAATCGCCGGGGTCGCGCTCATGGCCCTCTCGGGTTGTTCCTCCCGTGGAGCCACGCCCAGCGGATCCGGCGCTGCAGCCGGGTTTAAGGCCGGATCCACCATCGGCGTCTCACTTCCGGACAAGACCTCGGAGAACTGGGTACTCGCCGGACAGCTGTTCACCGACGCGATCACCAAGGCCGGCTTCAAGGCCGACGTGCAGTATGCGCCGGCGACCGGAACCGCCGCCGAGCAGGCCAACCAGGTCTCCTCGATGAACACCAAGGGCGCCAAGGTGCTCATCATCGGTGCCTACGACGGTAAGCAGCTGGGCTCGCAGGTCAAGACCGCCAAGGACAACGGCGCGACGGTCATCGCCTACGACCGTCTCATTGAGAACACGAAGAACGTGGACTACTACGTTGCGTACGACAACGAGAAGGTCGGCGAGCTCCAGGGTCAGGCACTCCTCACCGGTATGAAGGAGCGTTACCCCGCCGCGAAGTCCTACAACATCGAACTGTTCTCCGGCTCGGCCACCGACCCGAACGCCAAGGTGTTCTTCGATGGCGCCATGAAGATTCTGCAGCCGAAGATCGACGACAAGACCCTCAAGGTCGTTTCCGGACAGACCGCCATCACCCAGACGGCGACTCCTGACTGGAAGCCGGAGAACGCACAGACCCGCATGGACACGCTGCTCGCAGCGAACTACTCGGGAACTGAGCTGAACGGTGTGCTCTCTCCGAACGACACCCTCGCGCGCGCGATCATCACCTCCATCAAGGCCGCTGGCAAGGCGACCCCGGTTATGCCAGTCGTCACCGGACAGGACTCAGAAGCTGCGTCCATCCCGCTCATCATGACCGGCGAGCAGTACTCCACCATCAACAAGGACACGACCAAGCTGGTCGCCCAGGCAGTACAGATGGTGAAGGACCTCGCCGCAGGCAAGAAGCCGCAGACCAACTCCACTGCCTACAACAACGGTGTCAAGGTCGTTCCGACCTACCTGCTGCCGCCGGAGCTCGTCACGAAGGCCAATGCTGCAGAGTCCTACAAGAACAACGCGAAACTCGAAGCTCTGACCAAGTAGTCACCGCTCGCGAGTCACAAAGATCGGCCCCCGCGGTTTCGCGGGGGCCGATCTTTTCGTGTGGCCTACGGGCGAGTGCATTCGCCGCCGTGATCATGGCCGAGGCACTCGGAGCGTTGAGTTGCGGTTTGTGGTGCTTCCCAGCACGGCGGAAGGACCACAAGCCGCAACTCGGCATGATGATCGGTCGATTGGGGCTCACGCGGGTAGCTTCACATGGGGTAGTGCGGCGTTGTAGCATGGGCCATGAAATGTGAGCGCTCACATTCTGCGGATGCTGAGGCATCCGTCATGCGACGGGCCCGCCGCACAACGCAACTGACCAGGACAAAGGAGTCACGCGTGACCACCACCGCGCCCCTCGCACCCGACGATCGTTTCGTCATCGGCGTCGACTACGGAACCCTGTCTGGACGAGCCCTCGTCGTGCGTGTCTCCGACGGGGCGGAACTCGGAACGGCCACCCACGACTACGAGCACGCAGTGATGGACACCGTGCTGGCATCAACCGGAAAGGCTCTGCCGCCGGACTGGGCTCTTCAGGTGCCTGCCGACTATGTCGAAGTTCTCAAAACCGCGGTGCCTGCGGCAATCGCCGCGGCGGGCATCGATCCGTCGCGGGTCATCGGCATCGGCACGGACTTCACGGCGAGCACGCCGCTGCCGGTGATCGCCGACGGTACCCCGCTCAATGAGCTGCCGGAGTACGCTGACCGTCCGCACGCCTACGTCAAACTCTGGAAACATCACGCGGCCCAGGGTCAGGCCGACCGCATCAACCAGGTCGCGGCCGACCGCGGCGAGAGCTGGCTGCCGCGCTACGGCGGCCTCATTTCGAGTGAGTGGGAGTTCGCCAAAGGATTGCAACTGCTCGAGGAGGATCCCGAACTCTACGACCGCATGGACAACTGGGTGGAGGCGGCGGATTGGATCGTCTGGCAGCTCACCGGAGTCTATGTGCGCAACGCCTGCACAGCCGGGTACAAGGGGATCCTGCAGGATGGCAAGTACCCGAGCCGTGAATTCCTGGCCGCGCTGAACCCCGAGTTCGGCGGCTTCGCGGAGGACAAGGTCGCACACGAGATCGGACAACTCGGGGCATCCGCTGGTCGGCTGGGCGCCGAGGCCGCAGCCTGGACCGGCCTTCCGGAGGGGATCGCGGTGGCGGTCGGCAACGTCGACGCCCACGTGACGGCGCCGACAGCGCAGGCGGTCGAGCCCGGCCAGATGCTGGCGATCATGGGCACCTCGACCTGTCACGTGATGAACTCCGACGTGCTCAAGGAGGTGCCCGGTATGTGCGGCGTGGTGGACGGCGGCATCGTCGCAGGGCTCTACGGCTACGAGGCCGGGCAGTCCGGTGTCGGCGACATCTTCGCCTGGTATGTGAAGAACCAGGTGCCAGGCAGCTACTACGAGGCAGCCGCGGCAGCCGGACTGAGCGTGCACGAGCACCTCACCAATCTCGCCAAAGACCAGGCGGTCGGCGGCCACGGACTCATCGCCCTCGACTGGCAGAGCGGCAACCGCTCGGTGCTCGTCGACCACGAGCTGAGCGGCGTCGTGGTCGGCACAACTCTCACCACCAGGCCGGAAGAGATCTATCGTGCGCTGCTGGAGTCCACGGCCTTCGGCACCCGCGCGATCGTGGAGACCTTCAACGCGAGCGGCGTTCCGGTGACCGAATTCATCGTGGCCGGAGGCCTGCTGCGCAATCCGTTCCTCATGCAGGTGTACAGCGACGTGCTGCGGATGCCCATCTCGACCATCGCGAGCGAGCAAGGTCCGGCGCTCGGGTCCGCGATCCATGCCGCCGTCGCCGCGGGCG
Source organism: Glaciihabitans sp. UYNi722 (assembly GCF_040549465.1). NCBI lineage: Bacteria > Bacillati > Actinomycetota > Actinomycetes > Micrococcales > Microbacteriaceae > Glaciihabitans > Glaciihabitans sp. UYNi722. The sequence continues at coordinate 158,832 of NZ_JBEPTL010000005.1, forward strand.
CCTACCCCGACGTGCTCGCCGCCGGAAAGGCGATGGGCAAGGTCGATCGCGCGGTCTACACCCCCAACCCGGATGCCGCGGATGCCTACGACAGGCTTTACGCGGAGTACTCGACCCTGCACGACTACTTCGGGCGCGGCGAGAACGACGTGATGCACAGGCTCCGCGCGATGAAGAGAGAGGGCGCGATGAAGAGAGAAGGGGCGAGCGCATGACCGACCTCAACCAGGCGATCCTCGAGGTACGCGAGGATGTTGCGGAGCTTCACGGGATGCTGGTGCGCTACAACCTGGTGATCTGGACGGGTGGCAACATCTCCGGGCGGGTTCCAGGCGCGGACCTGTTCGTGATCAAGCCGAGCGGCGTCGAGTACGACGACCTCACGGCGGACAACATGATTCTCTGTGATCTCGACGGCACCGTGGTCGAGGGGGAGCACGCGCCATCCAGTGACACAGCCGCTCACGCCTACGTCTACCGCAACATGCCCGCCGTCAACGGGGTTGTGCACACGCACTCCACCTATGCCACAGCGTGGGCGGCGCGCGGCGAGGCAGTGCCATGCGTGATTACCGGCCAGGCGGATGAATTCGGTGGCGAGATCCCGGTCGGCCCGTTCGCGATCATCGGCGACGACTCCATCGGGCGGGGCATCGTGGCGACCCTCACCCGACACCGATCGCGCGCCGTCCTCATGCAGAACCACGGGGTGTTCACTATCGGCACGAACGCCCGCGACGCGGTGAAGGCCGCCGTGATGGCGGAGGATGTCGCGCGCACCGTGCACATCGCCAGGCAGCTCGGCGAGGTCATCCCGATTCCGCAGGACACGATCGATTCCCTCTTCGACCGCTACCAGAACGTCTACGGACAGCTCCCGACAGGAGAACTGAAGTGAGCACGAGCATCATCCCCGACCTTGCGGAGTACGAGGTCTGGTTTCTCACCGGCAGCCAGGACCTGTACGGCGAGGAGACCCTGAAGCAGGTCGCCAAACAGTCACAGGAGATTGCTCGTGCCCTCGATGCCGCCAGTGACATCCCGGTCACGGTGGTCTGGAAGCCGGTGCTCAAGGACTCAGATTCGATCCGCCGCCTCGCCCTCGACGTCAACGCCGAGGACGGGGTCATCGGCGTGATCGCCTGGATGCACACCTTCAGCCCCGCCAAAATGTGGATCACCGGGCTCGACCTGCTGCGGAAGCCTTTGCTGCACCTGCACACCCAGGCCAATGTCGAGCTGCCGTGGGCGGACATCGACATGGACTTCATGAACCTCAACCAGGCCGCGCACGGCGACCGGGAGTTCGGCTACATCCAGACCCGTCTCGGCGTGGCCCGCAAAACCGTCGTCGGCCACGTGTCGAACCCGGATGTCACCGCGAAGGTGGCCACCTGGACGCGCGCCGCGGCCGGTTGGGCCGCCACCCACGAGCTCAAGCTGGCCCGCTTCGGTGACAATATGCGCTTCGTCGCTGTCACCGAGGGCGACAAGACCGAGGCGGAGCTGCAGTTCGGCGTGCAGGTGAACACCTGGGGTGTGAACGAACTGGTCGACGCCGTCGACGCCGCATCGGAGACGGATGTCGACCTGCTCATCGCCGAGTACGAAGAGCTCTACGACATCGCGCCAGAGCTCCGTCACGGGGCAGAACGCCACGACTCCCTGCGCTACGGCGCCCGGATCGAGCTCGGCCTGCGCACCTTCCTCGAGGCCGGTGACTTCAGCGCTTTCACCACCAGTTTCGAAGATCTCGGCGGACTCCGCCAGCTGCCAGGCCTCGCGGTGCAGCGCCTGATGGCGGACGGCTACGGTTTCGGTGCGGAGGGCGACTGGAAGACGGCCGTACTCGTGCGCGCCGCGAAGGTGATGGGCGCAGGGCTCCCCGGCGGTGCATCCCTGATGGAGGACTACACCTACAACCTCGTGCCGGGCGACGAGACGATCCTTGGTGCCCACATGCTCGAGGTCTGCCCGTCGCTGACCACCTCACGCCCTCGCCTCGAGGTGCACGCCCTCGGCATCGGCGGCCGCGAGGATCCGGTGCGCCTGGTTTTCGACACGGATGCCGGACCGGGCATCGTCGTGGCGCTCTCCGACATGCGCGACCGCTTCCGTCTCGTGGCCAACGTGGTCGAGGTAGTCGACCTGCCGCATCCGCTTCCGAAACTGCCGGTGGCCCGCGCGCTCTGGAAACCGGAACCCGATTTCGCCACCAGTGCGGCCGCCTGGCTGACCGCGGGCGCCGCCCATCACACGGTGATGAGCACAGCCGTCGGTCTCGATGTGTTCGAGGACTTCGCCGAGATCGCGAAGAACGAACTCGTGGTGATAGACAAGAATACGACGTTGAGGCAGTTCAGTCGAGAACTGCGATGGAACCAGGCGTACTACCGCCTCGCGCAGGGATTCTAGGAGAGCCGGCACGTGGCGAACATCACCGATGTCGCGCGCCTCGCCGGAGTTTCGCACCAGACAGTATCCCGGGTGCTCAACAACCAGGACACTGTGCGTCCGGTTACGCGCGAGCGCGTCCAGGCGGCCATCGCCGAGCTGAACTACCGCCCGAGTCTCGTTGCGCGTGCCCTGGTGACCCGGCGCACGCGCACTGTCGGACTGATCAGCACCGGCAATCCGCTCTACGGACCATCGAGCACCGCCCTCGGATTCAACGAAGCGGCGCGCCAGGCCGGATACCAGGTCACGATCGCGAGCATGGCCACAGCGGACCGGGCGTCGATGCTCGACGCCGTCGATGTGCTGCTTCGCCAACACGTCGAGGCTGTGGTGCTCATCGCCGCCGACTACGAGGCGATCGAAGCGATCCAGGGCATCTCCCTCGGCGTGCCGCTGGTGACGGCGGAGAGCAGCGGGCGGCCAGGGCTGCACAGTGTGTCGATCGACCAGTTCCGCGGGGCCGAACTCGCCACCGCGCACCTGGCCGATCTCGGGCACCGCGACATCCTGCACCTGGCGGGCCCCGCCGAGTCGATGGATGCCGCAGAACGCACACGAGGATGGCGCAGCGAGCTGGAGCGCCGCGGCCTCGCCGTGCGCGAGCCGCTGGTGGGGGACTGGTCGCCGGAGAGCGGCTATGAGATCGGCGTGGGGCTCGCTCGTGAGAATGGCTTCTCCGCGATCTTCTCCGCGAACGACCAGATGGCGCTCGGGCTGCTGCACGCGCTGAGCAACGCCGGTGTGCGGGTGCCGCAGGATCTGAGCATCGTCGGATTCGACGACATCCCCGAAGCTGCGCATTTTATTCCGCCGCTCACCACCATCCGGCAGGACTTCGCCGAACTGGGACGCGACATCATGGCGACCCTGCTGGTGGTGCTCGACGGCATCGACGTCGCCGAGCCCGTGCAGACCGAACCCCGACTGATCATGCGGGCGTCGACGGGTGCGCCTGCCTAGACCGCCGCTCGCGTTCTGCCGCGGAATCCGCCCCTCCGTCGGGTCTGCTGAAAACGCAGGAGATACGTGCGATCGGTGGCTCGAACGCGCACTTTGGGGAGCAAGAGGGGCGGATGTCCTGCGTTTTCGAAAGAGGAGATCGGCGCGGCGTTGGATCGCGCTTGACCTCGACACCGTGAGAAGGTCGTGGATGAGAGTAGGAGGTTTCCATGAACACAACCCACGGAGGTGACCTGGGTGACGATGACCTGAGCGACGATGACTTGAGCGACGATGACCTGAGCGCCGATGAGGCTGATCGGTGAAGCCTCGCGACATGCGGGCATCAGTGCGCGCACGACATCGACTGACGGTCAGGGAACGGCCCAGCCCTGCCGCTCGGTGTTCACCGGTCGTCCGGTGTTGATCGCCTGCCGCATCATGAGCTGCAGATACTGATCCTGCGCGGCCTCGGCGAGATCGTAGACCGGCGGGCCGCCGTGGACGTGCTCGTTCATGCGTGCGAGCATCGTCGCGACGGCGAGTTCGTCATCCGCCAGTCTGGCCGGCAGGAACTCGTTGGAGTACAGCTGGTGCTCGCCGAGTTGGAACGCCCGGAGGAACATCCCCTCGTGGTTGCCGGGGCTGCCAGCGGCGATTCGCTCGATCGAGTCGTGCACCGGCGAACGGTAGTCGGCGAGATAGTGCACATCCGTGTCGCGAAGTTCGCCACGAGTGCCGCGCACGAGGACAGACGACGAGCGGATGAAGGAGCGATACTGCTGATCGTCGAAGTCATAGGTCGCCGACAATTGCCCGAAATCGAGCCAGGCCGTGGTGTGCGCGGAACGCACCTGCGAGTCCGCCTGCGGGTCGCCACCGCGATCCGGTCCGGCCTGCACATCGAATTCCCGGCTTCGGGCGGTGATGACGGCGTCCTCGAAGCCGATGCCCAGCATCCGCCTCAGCACGCTCATCCCGTGATAATCGTGGGCCACGGAGACGAAGGCCTCGGTGACGTCACCGAGGAGGCCGCTGCGGGCGATGGCGATCTGCGAGTAGATGAGCGGCTCCAGGTGGTACTGCTCGGCCACCTGGATAATCGCCCCGGCTCGCTGCAGCCGGTGGAGCGCGAGCAGGGACGGGATGTCCGGTGCCGCGGGCGTCTCCGTGAGCACAGGCAGGTTCGCGCTCGTCAGCTCGGTGATCACCTCGAGGGCGTCACTCGGGCGGACGGCGACCACCACGAAGTCGGGCGGCGATGAGCGGGTGAGCTCGGAAACACTCGCGAAGACCGGCACGGCCCATCTTTGCTGCACCTCGAGCCGGCGCGCTTCATTCCGGACGACGACCCCGGCGATCGTGAACCGTTCGTGCAGCGCCCGTGCGATCCTCAGGAAGAGTTCGGCACGGAAGCCGCTGCCGATCACCGCGAACGAGATCATCGTGAGCCCCACTTTGTCAGGACCATCTTTCGCTCCGATGGGAGAGATGTTGCCGAGAGATGGAGGTGTAATGGCACAAAATCTCCGATGATTGCGGGCTGGCGGGAACGAATATCTCTTCAACCATCATGCTGTGCTGTCGCGTTCGACGTCTACAACAAGAGTCGAGCAGCGGGGCGCTGACTGCGAAAAGCGCCGACGGCGGCCGGGCACCGACCTCCTTCGGCGCCCGGCCGTATTCTGTTCTGAGACCATCCGCCAGAGCACCCAGGAGTTTTCCCCGTGGCCTTCTTCGATCTCCCCCTGGCGGAACTGCGCCAGTACTCACCAGTTCTCGCTGTTCCGGATGACCTCGACGCCTTCTGGGAGAACACCCTGGCCGAGACGCGCGCCTTCGACCTCGACCCGACTTTCGAGCCCGTCGACAATGGCTACACGCTGGTCGACAGCTACGACGTGACCTTCTCAGGATTCGGCGGCCAGCGCGTGAAGGGCTGGCTGCATGTGCCGGCCGGAGCGAGCGGTCCGCTGCCCGTAGTCGTCGAGTATGTCGGATACAGCGGTGGCCGCGGACTCGCGCACACGCGGGTGACCTACGCGCTCGCCGGATACGCCCACTTCGTGATGGACTCCCGCGGCCAGGGCTGGGGCTGGGCGGCGTCCGATACCCCGGACGGCGTTGTCGAGAGCGGACTGGCCGCGGCTCCCGGGGTGATGACCCGCGGCATCCTCGACCCGAACACCTATTACTACCGCCGGATGTACTCGGATGCCGTGCGGGCTGTCGAGGCCGCCAAAGCTTTCCCCGCCGTCGACGCCGATCGCGTCGTCGTCGCCGGCGTCAGCCAGGGTGGCGGGATCACGATCGCGGTTTCCTCACTCGTCGAAGGACTCACCGGCGCTCTCGTCGACGTGCCATTCCTCTGCCACTTCGAGCGGGCCATCACCCTGACCAACAACGACCCGTACCAGGAGATCGTGCGGTATCTCCGCCGCAATCGACCCAACGCCGAGCAGGCCTATCGCACGCTGTCCTACTTCGACGGTGCTGTTCTGGCGGCCCGCTCGACGGCTCCCGCGCTGTTCTCAACGGCGCTGATGGACCAAACCTGTCCTCCGTCGACAGTGTTCGCCGCCTACAACCGTTACGGCGGAGAGAAGAGCATCGCCGTCTATCCGTTCAACGAGCACGAGGGCGGCCAGGAACACCACGAGGTGGAGCGGTTGGCCTGGTTGCGCGAACTGCTCGGCTGAGCCTCGCGGGTGCGTTCGTGATTGTTCCCTTTCGGAACATCCGATCCCGCTCGACCGGGAACAAATGTCCCGAAACGGAACAGCTACCGGAGACCGGACGCCGCGGCGCGATACTGCTCGCGGATGACCGGCCGGTAGTCCACGGCCGGTTCGGCGTTGAGCGCCACGGGCCAGTCCGGCCGTTCGCCGCTGAGCGCCCATGCCGCCTGCCGTGCCGTTCCGGCGGCAACGTACTCCGCAGGTTCCGGCACGACGACGGGTAGTTCGAAGACCTGGGCGGCGATGGCACTGACCGCGGGGTTTTGTGCGGCACCACCGATCAGCAACAGGCGCTGGGCGACGACGCCCTGCGTGAGAACAGCGTCCAGTCCGTCGGCCAGTCCGCAGAGCAGGCCCTCGATCGCGGCCCGGGCCAGGTTGGCCCTGGTCGCGGAGGCGAGGGTGAGACCGAACAGGGAGCCGGTGGCATCCGGCAGGTTGGGGGTTCGTTCCCCCTCGAAGTACGGCAGGAGCACGAGCCCTGAGGATCCCGGTTCCGCCGAAAGCGCGAGCCGGGCGAACTCGTCGTGATCGACATCCAACAGCGCGGCGGTGGCATCGAGGATACGGGCCGCGTTCAGGGTGGCGATCAGCGGGAGGAAGCCGCCCGCGGCATCCGCGAACCCGGCGACCGTTCCCGTCTCGTCATGAGTCGCGGTGTCGGTGACCGCGAAGACAGTGCCGCTCGTGCCGATGGACACGACGGCATCGCCTTCGCGAGCGTCGAGCCCGAGTGCCGCACCGGCGTTGTCGCCGGCGCCGGCGCCGACCACCAGTCCCTTCGGAAACTCAGGAGATGCGACCTCGACCTGGCGTTTATCGGCCGGGCCGAGCACCGTCGGAAGCACGAGTCCTGAATTTTCGACATCACGCCGGAGGGTGAGCTTCAGCAGCTCACGGTCGTAGCTGTCGGTGGCCGGGTCGAAGTAGCTGGTGCCGCTCGCGTCGGAGCGGTCGGTCACGAGCTCGTCGAGTACCGGATTCGCCGGACCGAAGCCGCGCAACCGCCAGGTGAGCCAGTCGTGGGGGAGCGCGACAGCAGCGACGAGGGCTGCGTTCTCCGGCTCGGCGTCACTCAGCCGGCGCAGCTTGGTGAGCGTGAACGACGCCACCGGCACCGAACCGGTGCGCTCTGCGAATGCCCCGGCGCCGACCTCATCGATCAGGTCCTGTGCCGCCTTGGCCGAGCGGGTGTCGTTCCACAGCAGGGCGGGACGGATGACCCTCCCGCCGTCATCGAGCACCACCATGCCGTGCTGCTGGCCGCCGACCGAGATAGCTGCGACGTCGTCGAGTCCGCCGGCATCCGAAACCGCGGACCGGAGTGCGCTCCACCACGCCTCCGGATCGACCTCCGTGCCGTCCGGGTGCGAAGCGCGTCCGGTGCGCACGACGGCGCCTGTCTCCAGGTCGCGAATGACGACTTTGCAACTCTGCGTCGACGAATCGACTCCGGCGACCAGCGTCATCCGTGTTCCCTTCGCCACGTCCTGAATGATGAAAGCGTGAGTTAGCGGGCGCCGAGCAGGTGCTCGAGGGCAAGCTGGTTCAAGCGCACGAAGCCGAAGCCCTTCGCCCCGAAGTAGGAATCGGCATCGAAATCCTCGAAGGCGCTGCGGTCGGCGAGCAGGTCGTCGTAGCTCTCGCCGGCTTTCAGCGTCGGCTCGTTGATGCGAGCGACCTGCGACGCAGCGAGCGCCTCCTGCACCTCGGGGTCGGCGCGGAAGGTGGCAGCACGCTCCTTGAGCAGCAGGTAGGTGCGCATGTTGGCGGCGGCGGAATCCCAGACGCCGGAGATGTCCTCGGTGCGGCTGGGCTTGTAGTCGAAGTGGCGCGGGCCATCATAGGACGGGCCGCCGTTCGGGCCGCCGTTCTCCAGCAGGTCGACGAGCGAGAACGCGTTCTGCAGGTCGCCGTGACCGAAGACCAGATCCTGGTCGTACTTGATTCCGCGCTGGCCGTTGAGGTCGATGTGGAAGAGTTTGCCCTGGTAGAGCGCCTGGGCGATGCCCGCAGTGAAGTTGAGTCCGGCCATCTGCTCGTGACCGACCTCAGGGTTTACGCCGAAGAGCTCTGGGCGCTCGAGGGTCTCGATGAAGGCGATGGCATGGCCGACAGTGGGGAGCAGGATGTCGCCGCGTGGCTCGTTCGGCTTCGGCTCGATGGCGAAGCGGATGTCGTAGCCCTTGTCGACGACGTGCTGTGCGAAGAAGTTGACGGCCTCGCGATAGCGATCGAGAGCCCCGCGGATGTCTTTGGCCGTGTCATACTCAGCGCCCTCGCGTCCGCCCCACATGACGAAGGTCTTCGCGCCGAGCTCGACGCCGAGCTCGAGTTGGCGCATGGCTTTGCGCATGGCGAAGCGACGCACATCACGGTCGTTGGAGGTGAAGCCGCCGTCTTTGAAGACCGGTGCGCTGAAGAGGTTGGTGGTCACCATCGGGATGATCAGGCCGGTGTCAGAGAGCGCCTGCGTGAGACGGTCGATCTGCTTCTGGCGCTCGGCGTCGGTCGAGCCGAAGGCGAAGAGGTCGTCGTCATGGAAGGTGAGGCCGTAGGCGCCGAGCTCCGCGAGACGGGTGACGGCCTCGACGACGTCGAGTGGCGGTCTGGTTGGGCCGCCAAACGGGTCGCTGCCGTTGTATCCGATCGTCCAGAGTCCGAAGGAGAACTTGTCTTCGCGCGTGGGCTGCGTTGCCATGAGGTTCCTGTCTTTCAGCATCATCGATGATTTGTTGCTTCATAAAACATATCAGGAGCCCCGGTTACCGGGGCGACAATCTCCGCGTCCACCTCGCGAAAGGGTTCGTATGTCCTGCTGAAACTTGACCAGTCTTCGAGACCCATGTTAACTATTGCGGGATCGCGTCCCTCGAGCCGGCAGCGGTAGAGGTCACCGATGTCTATCGGCAGCCAGCCGAACAACGCACATGCGCAGGCGAAGCAGTCCACAGTCCACCGACCAGAGAGAATCGCATGCCAGCCGCACCCCCGCCCGGTCCGTCATCCCGCACGGCGCTCGTCGTACGCGGCGGATGGGAGGGCCACCAGCCCGTCGAGACCACCGACTTCTTCCTCCCCTTCCTCGAGGCGAACGGTTTCACGGTGCGCATCGAAGAGTCACCCGCGATCTATGCGGATGCCGACCACATGGCGACGGTCGATCTCATCGTGCAGACCAACACCATGAACACCATCGAGCGCGAGGAGTTCGAGGGACTCCGTACGGCCGTCGAGAACGGCACAGGACTCGGCGGATGGCATGGCGGCATCGCAGACTCGTATCGCAACAACTCCGACTACCTCCAGCTGATCGGCGGGCAGTTCGCCGCGCATCCCGGCAACGATCCCCAGAAGCGCACCGGGGAGCCCTCGGACAACTACGTGCCGCACATCATCCACATGCTTCCGGCCGCGGCCGATCACCCGATCACCGCCGGCATCGACGACTTCGAGCTCGTGACCGAGCAGTATTGGGTGCTGCACGATGACCTGAACGACGTGCTCGCCACCACCACCCAGGCCGTGCGGCCGTGGGATCCGTGGCACCGTCCGGTGACGTCGCCGGCGATCTGGACCCGGCTGTGGGGGAGGGGCCGCATCTTCGTATCGACGCCCGGGCACCGCATCGAGATCGTTGAGAACCCCACCGTTCGTACCATCATCGAAAGGGGACTGCTGTGGGCAGCCCGTTGAGAATCGGCATCGTCGGCGTCGGCAAAATCAGCGAACAATACTTCGCTTCTTTCCCTTCGCTTCCGGGCCTCGAACTCGTCGCCGTCGCCGACCTCGATGAGGCACGCGCCGCGACGGTTGCCGCAGAGCAGGGCGTCGAAGCGCTGACCGTCGACCAGTTGCTCGTTCACCCTCGTATCGATGCGGTGCTCAACCTCACCATCCCTGCCGCCCACGTCGAGGTGGGTACGCGGGCGCTGGAGGCGGGCAAACATGTCTACGCCGAAAAGCCTCTCGCGCTCGCTCCCGCGGATGCCGTGGACATGCTCGCACTCGCCGAACGCAACGGGCTCCGCGTGGGTTCCGCACCCGACACCGTGCTCGGCACCGGGATACAGACCGCGCGCCAGCTGTTGGACTCCGGCCGGATCGGCACCGCCGTCGGCGCCACTGCCTTTTGGGTTTCGCCCGGACACGAGTTGTGGCATCCGGCTCCGCAGTTCTACTACCAGCCGGGCGGCGGACCGCTCTTCGACATGGGGCCGTACTACCTCACGGCGCTCGTCACCATGCTCGGCCCGGTCGTTCGGGTCTCCGGCGCCGTCGGGCGGTCCGATCGGGAGCGCACAGTCGCTACCGGCCCGAATGCCGGTGCGCCGATCACCGTCGCCGTCGACACCCACGTGACTGCGACTCTGGAGCACGCGTCGGGTGTGGCCTCGAGCCTCACCGTGAGCTTCGACGTGTGGGCCTCGCGCATCCCCAACATCGAGGTCTACGGCACGGAGGGCACGATCGCGGTGCCTGACCCGAACGGTTTCTCCGATCCGGTGGCAGTGTGGACGAAGGATGAGAGGGAGTGGCAGACGGTCGAGGATTCCGCCGGCTACGTGGACGCGGCCCGGGGCTTCGGGCTCGCCGATCTGGCGCGCGCCATCGAGACCGACAGGCCGCACCGCGCCTCGGGCGAACTCGCCTTTCATGTGCTCGAGATAATGGACGCGATCATCCGCGCCGGCAACGAGCATCGCGTGATCGAGCTCGACAGCACCGTCGAGCGCCCGAAGCCGGTGCCATTCGGCCTGACGCCGAGCACCTGGTAAGCACCGATCACCTGGAAAGCACCGAGGAGAGACATGAACGACAGCACGCCGGCTCTCAGGGTCGCGATGATCGGCCACGGCTTCATGGGAGCGGCCCATTCGCAGGGCTGGCGGGTGGCACCGCGCTTCTTCGATCTTCCGCTGCGACCCTCGATGGATGTGGTCGTCGGCCGCAACGCGGAGCCCGCCGCGGAAGCCGCTGACAGATGGGGCTGGCGGGAGAGCGAGACCGACTGGCGCCGCGTGATCGAACGCGACGACATCGACCTGGTGGACATCGTGACCCCGGGCAACACCCACGCCGAGATCGCGATCGCGGCGCTCGAGGCCGGCAAGCACATACTCTGCGAGAAGCCGCTCGCCAACACCGTCGCAGAGGCCGAAGCGATGGCGGATGCCGCAGCCACAGCCGCGGAACGTGGCGTGTTCGCCATGGTCGGGTACACCTACCGTCGTGTTCCGGCGGCCACCTTCGCGCGCGACCTGGTCGCCGCGGGCAGAATCGGCGAGGTGCGCCAGGTGCGCGCCAACTACCTGCAGGACTGGCTGGTCAACGCAGAGGCTCCGCTCACCTGGCGCATGAACAAGGAGCTCGCCGGTTCTGGCTCACTCGGCGATATCGGCGCGCATGCCATCGACCTCGCACAGTTCATCACCGGCCAGCGGCTGGTTTCCGTCTCCGGCATCCTCGAGACCCTGGTGAAGGAGCGGCCCGTGCTGGCGATCTCGCATGGCCTCTCCGGCGTGGCGGGAACCGAACGCGGGCCGGTCACCGTAGACGACGTGGCACTGTTCACCGGGCGATTCGAGTCCGGCGTGCTCGGCTCATTCGAGGCGACCCGTTTCAGCACAGGCCGCAAGAATGCCTTCCGCATCGAGGTGGCAGGCTCGCTCGGCGCGATCTCCTTCGACCTCGAGGAACTGAACACCCTCAGCTTTTACGATGCGACAGCGCCCGCCCTGGAGCGGGGGTTTACTCGCATCCTGGTCACCGAGTCCGAGCATCCCTACGCTGGCGCGTGGTGGCCGACCGGGCATCTGATCGGCTACGAGCACGGCTTCTCGCACCAGGTTCGCGACCTCGTGGACGCCATCGCAGCGGGCACCCAGCCGACCCCGTCGTTCGCCGACGGACTGCAGGTGCAGCGCGTGCTCGACGCTGTCGAGACGAGCTCGGGCAACGGCAGCGCCTGGACATCCATCCCGGACTGACCTCGGCGGTCAAGGTTGTGCCGTTCGTGACGGCCTGCGCGTGCGGACTCGGCTCGAAGTTCAGAACGCGCCGACCCCGCACGAGGTCGGTACCCGGATCGGCGGCAATCGTCTGACTGCTCTCGCGCAGCGGCGACTCATCACGAGGGCACCGCTGCGCTTCCCGCGTGTGGGTTAGAGCGTGCCGAGAAGGTCACTCATTGTTGTGATCTCGGCCGTCTGGGTGGTGATGATCGTTTTCGCCAGAGCGAGCGCGTCACTGTTCTTGCCCTTGTCGACTTCGGTTGTGGCCATGTCGAGGGCACCGTTGTGGTGGGTTGTCATCTGAGTGAGGAACAGTTTGCTGGCGTCCACGCCGGATGACTCTTTGAGGGCGTTCATGTCGGAGTCGGACATCGTCATTCCGCCATGGTCCATCCCCGACATTCCGCCGGACTTCTCGCCCCACTCAATAAGCCAGGATTTCATCTTCTTGATCTCCGGGCTCTGGGCGGCTTTGATTTCTTCGGCGAGCGAGGTTACTTTCGGGTCGATGCCGGACTTGTCGAGAATCATGTCCGACATCGTGATCGCTTGTTGGTGATGGGCTGACATCTCCATTGCGAAGCTGACATCGGCACTGTTATGACTGCTGCTGGTGCTCGAGGAGGCCGAGGGGTTGCTTCCCGAACTTGTGCCGCCTGAGCAGGCGGTCATGGTGAGCGTGGCGGCCAGAATGCCGACGACCGCTACTGATGTACGTGGTCTGAACATGGGTGAATTGCCAATCAGTTGAACTAAAAATGGACAGGAGTAACGCTCCGCTCACGGCGGAGCTGAGGCACCGCTGTTAGCGAGTGCATACCTGTCGGATCAGGTTCTACTGATGGAGAGAACGTCCAAAGACGGAGGGGTCGGCACGGTGATGTGCTCCGCGGCCACTCGAAGAATCCGGACAAGTTTGGCGACACTGAACCGTGGTGGAGACGGGCGGCGAATGAGTAGGAGTCCGATGACGGCCGCCAGAATGCTCACGGCACAGACCATCCCCATAAGCAGGCAGTTCATTTCGCACATTCCGCCGCAACGTTGCGCAGAGGTGCTGGTGATTGCCGTTGCGACGGGTGCGTGCATGGCGACGGCTTCGCTGACTCCGTCGTCGGTTCCGGCGGTGGCGTTCTCGTGGACATGGGTGTTCGTCATACCGGTTTCAGCCGCCGCGGGAGCAGCGTGCATGGCATGCATTGCGACAAGCCCGAGGAGTAGCGCTGCGATGGCGAGCACGGCGGTGAGTGCCCGACGAACAAGAGTGAGCTGGTCGCCAGAGAGCCTTGTGGACGCGTGAGTCCTCATGCGCCACCTTCCCTCGTTACTCATCCGTTACCGTCGAAACCACGACCACCCTAACCCATCAGTTTCCGCGGCCCGGATCCTCCGTCGTGCGCCGCAGCCGGTTCTCTCGACCTGTCGTGAACCGCCGAAGTCGCAAACTGTTCGTCACGACAAAGACAGAGGAAAACGCCATCGCAGCTCCGGCCAGCAGTGGGTTGAGCAGTCCGAGCATGGCGACCGGTATCGCGGCCACATTGTAGGCGAACGCCCAGAACAGATTGCCTTTGATCGTGCCGAGGGTGCGGCGGGCCAATCGCACGGCGTCGGCGACGACGAGCAGGTCACCGCTGACAACGGTGATGTCGCTGGCGGCGATGGCGGCATCGGTTCCCGTCCCCATAGCAATTCCGAGGTCCGCGCTGGCGAGAGCCGCGGAATCGTTCACACCGTCTCCGACCATCGCCACCACATGGCCCTCATCCTGCAGGGCGTGGATCACGTCGAGTTTGCCCTGCGGGGTGATCCCGGAATGGACATCATCGATGTCCACCTCTCGGGCGATTGCGGCCGCCGCTCCCGCGTTGTCCCCGGTCAGAAGGATCGGGCGAAGCCCGAGGGCACGGAACCGCTGGATCGCCTCGATACTGGTGGCTTTCACCGTGTCGCCAACGACAATGGCACCGCGCAGCGCACCGTCCGAGCCGACCGCGACAACAGTTGCGCCGGCGGCTTCGTTTTCGGCTATGAAGGCTGTTGCCTCTGCGGGGAGTGGGATCGACCAGTCCTGGTCGAGCCAACTCGCCCGACCGACTAGCGCGAGGTGACCGTCGATGACCGCTTGGACACCCTGGCCGGCGTGGGCGGAAAATGTTTCCACGGCGCCCGGTTCGATGCCGAGGGTGCGACCGTGGTCGACGATGGCACGCCCGACAGGGTGCTCGGACCCTTCCTCGGCAACAGCTGCGATGCGGAGTACTTCGGCGGCGGGCGCGTCACCGAAGGTGGTGATGGATCTCACTTCCATCCTCCCGGTGGTCACCGTTCCGGTTTTGTCGAGCACGATGGTGTCGACCGTTCGAGTTTGTTCGAGCACCTGAGGTCCGCGGATGATGATCCCGAGTTGCGAACCACGGCCAGTGCCGACGATCAGGGCGGTGGGGGTCGCCAGTCCCAGCGCGCACGGGCAGGCGATGATCAGCGTCGCGACGGCAGCGGTGAACGCTGCTTCCAGTGAACCGTCGAGGATCAGCCATCCGACGAATGTCAGCATGGCCAGACCGATGACCACCGGGACGAAGATGGCGGAGACGCGATCGGCGAGGCGCTGCGCTTCGGCTTTGCCGCTCTGCGCCTCTTCGACCAGGCGTCCCATGCGTGCGAGCTCAGTGTCTGAACCGACGCGGGTGATTTCGATGATGAGGCGTCCGCCGACGTTCACGGTGGCGCCGACCACCCGATCGCCAGCGGCCACCTCGACCGGAATGGATTCACCAGTGAGCATGCTCGCATCTACTGCGGATGCGCCATCGATCACCAGTCCGTCGGAGGCGATCTTCTCCCCGGGACGCACCACGATCATGTCACCTGGAACCAGAGATGAAACGGGGACCAGGGTTTCGGCGTGGTTCCGTAGAACGGTGGCGTCTTTCGCACCGAGCTCCAAGAGTGCCTTCAGGGCTGCTCCTGACTGTTTCTTGGCCCTGGCCTCGATGTATCGGCCGCCCAGGATGAACACGGTGACCGCGGAGGCCACTTCGAGATAGATGTCGCTCGAACCCCCGGAATTAGCGAAGAAAGCGAAGGTCATGTGCATGCCGGGTATGCCTGCCATACCGAAGAACAGCGCATAGAGCGACCATCCGAAGGCGGCGATCACACCGACGCTGATCAGCGTGTCCATGGTGGCAGCACCGTGGCGAGCGTTGACTACGGCGGCACGGTGGAACGGCCATGCTCCCCACACCACGACCGGTGCGGCGAGAGTGAGCGCCAACCATTGCCAGTTCGTGAACTGGAGAACGGGAATCATCGACATCAGCACCACCGGTAGTGCAAGCGAGGTCGACACGATCAGCCGCCGACGCAACCCAGCCGTCTCGCTCTCGCCCGCCTCCGGTACGGGTACTGTGTTGTCGGCGCGGGGCGGGATAGGCAGAACCGCCGTGTAGCCGGCGGATTCGACCGCGGCGATCAGATCGGTGGTCTCCACACCGTTGGCCTGCACCCGTGCCTTTTCGGTCGCGTAATTGACCGTGGCGGTAACGCCGTCGATACGGTTGAGTTTCCGTTCAATGCGTGTCGCACAGGAGGCGCACGTCATGCCCCCGATTTCGAGGTTAACGTCGGTGATGGTCATGGGCTAAGAGGTCACCAGGGCGTAGCCGGCTTCGGTGACCGCGGCACGAACGCTATCGAGTGGCACGGGCTGGGAACTGACGACCATGACGCGGGAAGTCCCGCCGGCGTTCAAATCGACACTGACACTGTCCACTCCGTCGATGGCGGAGAGCTCTTCGGTGACGCTCGAGACGCAATGGTTGCAGGTCATCCCGTCGACCAGGTAGTGCTCTCGGATGGCGTCAGCGCTGACTGCTGCGGGCCGTTCGGTGTGACTGTCGGTCGAGCAGGTGCAGTCGTGGTCCTTGTCGGTCAGGCCGAGGTCATTGGTCGATGATGCGCACATAGTGGTTACTCCTTGTGATCGTTGTATGGATGTCGTGGTGTGGAAATCGCTTATGAGCGGACGAGGCGGGCGATAGCGGCGGAGGCTTCGCGAATTTTCTCCTCAGCGACACTGCCGCCTTCGGCCGTGGCTTCGGCTACACAGTGAGTGAGGTGGTCGTCCAAAAGGGACAGCGCGACTGTTTCCAGGGCCTTGGTGGCGGCCGAGACCTGCGTGAGCACGTCGATGCAATAGGTGTCTTCTTCGACCATCCGCTGGATACCTCGCACCTGCCCTTCGGCGCGACGAAGCCGTTTCAGGATCTGTTCTTTGTTATCGACGTACCCGACCATGACACCCTCTCCTAATACCCCTATGGGGTATCTACCCTAGACACACTAACGGACGTTGAGTCAGGTCGCAACGCTCTTGACCTATACCCTATGGGGGTATACATTACTCGGTATGAACCAGCCCGGCAACGACCATCACACACACACCACTCTTCCGCCTGTCGACGCCAGAGAAGGCTCGAGTGTGATGCACCACGACGGCATGCAGCGCGGAGAGATGGATCATTCCGGCGGCCACGCAGGGCACGCTGGTCACGGAGACCACGTCGCCCGGTTCCGTCGGCTGTTCTGGATCATGCTGGTTGTCGCCGTCCCCGTGGTCGGGTTCAGCCACATGTTCGCCATGATTCTCAGCTACGACCTCCCGCACGGTCCCGTCGTGGCGTGGATCTCACCGATTCTCGGAACAGTCATGTATTTCTGGGGTGGACAACCATTCCTGACCGGCGCCGTCTCCGAACTGAGCAGCCGCAAGCCCGGGATGATGCTCTTGATCGCCCTGGCGATCACCGTGGCCTTCATCGCATCGTGGGGTGCGAGCCTTGGGCTGTTGGATTCGCAACTCGATTTCTGGTGGGAACTCGCACTGTTGATCGTGATTATGTTGCTCGGTCACTGGATCGAAATGCGGTCGCTTGCCCAAACCTCGACAGCGCTCGAATCGCTCGCTGCTCTCCTTCCGGACGAGGCCGAGCGCATCGACGGTGACACGGTGACTCTCGTCTCGCCCGCGGAACTCGCAGTGGGAGACATCGTCATCATCCGCCCCGGCGGCCGCGTACCGGCCGACGGAACTGTGACGGAAGGAACCGCCGATGTCGATGAATCGATGATCACCGGCGAATCTCGGCCCGTTAGCCGCGGGCCAGAATCTCATGTCGTCGCCGGCACCGTCGCAACCGACACCGCAATCCGAGTACGGGTCACCGCTGTCGGCGGCGACACCGCGCTTGCCGGGATCCAGCGCCTCGTCACAGAAGCGCAAAACTCCAGCTCCCCCGCGCAACGTATCGCCGATACCGCGGCTGGCTGGCTGTTCTGGTTCGCCCTCGGTTCGGGGATCATCACCGCCATCGTCTGGACTCTCGTCGGCAGTCCCAACGATGCCATCATCCGCACCATCACGGTGCTCGTCATCGCCTGCCCGCACGCCCTCGGCCTCGCCATCCCGCTCGTCGTGTCGATCTCCACCGAACGCGCCGCCAAAGCCGGCGTGTTGGTCAAAGACCGCCTCGCCCTGGAGAGCATGCGCAAAGTCGACACCGTCCTCTTCGACAAGACCGGCACCCTCACCAAAGGTGAACCGACGGTTTCGAACCTCGCCGTCTCCGGCTCCACTAGCGAAAATGATCTTCTCGCGTGGGCGGCATCCGCCGAGAACGACAGCGAGCACCCCTTGGCCAAAGCCATCGTCCACGCCGCTAAGCAGCGCGACCTGCCGATGGCGAAAGCCTCCAACTTCCACGCCTCCACCGCGATAGGAGTCACCGCCACCATCGACGGACACGACATCAGTGTGGGTGGACCCGGCATGCTGAACAGCCACCACCTCAGTCCACTTCCCGAAACCGAGCGGTGGAAAGACGACGGAGCGATCATCCTGCACGTGCTCTCCGATGGACAGATCGTCGGAGCGATCGGCCTCGCGGATGAAGTGCGGGAGGAATCCCGGCAGGCCGTGGACGCATTGCACGAACAGGGAATCACTGTGGTGATGATCACCGGCGATGCCGAAGCCGTAGCCCACTCGGTCGCCACCGAACTCGGTATCGACCGCGTCTTCGCCGGTGTGCACCCCGAAGACAAGGCCGCGAAAATCACCGAGCTGCACAACGAGGGTCGCACAGTCGCCATGGTCGGCGACGGCGTCAACGACGCCCCCGCCCTCGCCCAGGCAAACGTCGGCATCGCAATCGGCGCCGGTACCGACGTGGCGATCGCCTCCGCCGGCGTCATCCTCGCGAGCGACGACCCACGCTCCGTGCTGTCCGTCATCGAACTCTCCCGGAAGAGTTACCGCAAGATGAAACAAAACCTCTGGTGGGCCGCCGGCTACAACCTCATCTCCGTCCCCCTTGCCGCCGGCGTGCTCGCCCCCATCGGCTTCATCCTCCCCATGGAAGTCGGTGCCCTACTGATGTCAGCATCCACCGTCGTCGTCGCCCTCAACGCTCAGCTCCTTCGCCGACTCGATCTGCGACCACAGGGCATCGTCCCCAGCGACGCGATCGCAGAACCATCTTCGGTGCTGAGCTGAGACGTCGACCTGCTATCGGGTACGTCGCTGGCCGGCGCGAACCTGTGCCATAATCTGCGTATGGATGCAGGTAAGCAGGTATGCGGTCGCGATCCCGACAGTCAGTACGTCGAGCTCGCCGTCGAGGTGTTCACGATGCTCGCTGATGCAACGCGCGTTCGGCTGGTTCTGGCGTTGCGGGATGGGGAGATGTCGGTCAATGACCTGGCCGGCATCGTGGATAAGTCACCGGCCGCCGTATCGCAGCATCTGGCGAAGCTGCGTCTGGCCCGATTCGTCACCACCCGTCAGGAAGGCACACGGGTGTTCTACCATCTGGAGAATGAGCACGCCAGCCAGCTCGTCTCCGACGCTATTTTTCAAGCCGAACACTCGGTCGGTGGAACCCCCAGACATCACCACGTACAAGACGAGTCTGCACAGTGAGTCATCCGCACGAGCACGTCCATGATCATCCGCACGAGCACGAGCACGAGCACGAGCACGAGCACGAGCACGAGCACGAAGGGCACACGCACCCAACCGGGATCAAGGGGTTCTTCTACGGCTTGTTCGTGCCGCACAGCCACGATGCGGCCGACTCGATAGATGACGCACTCGAGGCCAGCACCCAGGGCGTCCGTGCCCTGAAAATCAGCCTGTTCATCCTGCTCGGCACAACCATTCTGCAATTCGTCGTCGTACTCATCAGCGGCTCCGTGGCACTGCTAGCCGATACCATCCACAACTTCTCCGACGCCCTTACCGCCGTGCCGCTCTGGATCGCATTCGTGCTCGGCCGACGGATCGCCACCCGCCGTTACACCTATGGTTACGGTCGCGCCGAAGACCTCGCCGGGCTGTTCATCATCGCCGTCGTCGCCCTCTCCGCGATCGTCGCCGCCTGGCAGTCGATCGACCGGTTCTTCACCCCCCAACCGCTGCACAACCTCTGGTGGGTCGCCGCCGCCGGCGTCGTCGGTTTCATCGGAAATGAGGCCGTTGCCGTCTACCGCATCCGCGTCGGACAGCAGATCGGGTCCGCAGCCCTGGTTGCAGACGGCGTGCACGCGCGCATCGACGGGTTCACGTCCCTCGCTGTGGTGTTGGGCGCTCTCGGGGTGATGGTCGGCTTCCCTCTGGCCGATCCAATCGTTGGCCTGCTCATCTCTGCGGCGATCATCGTTCTGCTCTGGGGAACCGTGCGAAGTATCGGTCGTCGCCTCATGGACGGTATCGAACCGCAACTGCTCGATCGAGCCCAGCACACACTCGACAACACACCAAGCGTGCTCTCCGTCACCAAACTGCAACTTCGCTGGGTCGGACACCGCCTCCAGGGCGCAGCGACGATCGTCGTCGCCAACACCTCGCTGTCAGACGCCGAAACCATCGCCCAGGAAGCAGAACACTTGCTCGAGCACGCACTACCCAATCTCGATGACATAGCGATCCGCACCGTCACGAAATGAATGCCCGGTGGCAGATGCCCATCGGCATCCATCCTCGGTGGATCTCGCATGTCGCCCTGCTCGTCGACCTCGCGAGCCCGATTGACCTGATACCGGACTACACCCCCGTGCTCGGCTACGCTCTCGGGCGGTGCTGTGCGACATGCCCGGTAGGTTGGGCTCATGACAGTGGCTGAATCCGCGCAGGCTGGGCGCGGCAACAGCAACGACCACGTTCGTCGACACAACCTCTCGGTCATTCTCGGGCTCGTTCATCGCGCCCGTGGGCTCTCGCGGGCACAACTGACCAGGCAGACAGGACTCAACCGTTCGACGGTCGCGGCCCTGGTCGCCGAGCTGGTCGAACGCGAGCTCGTGGTCGAATCCGAGCCGGATTCGAGCAACCAGGTCGGGCGGCCGAGTCCGATCGTGCGACCCAGTCCCGCCGTGGTCGGTATCGCGATCAACCCGGAGATCGACGCCGTCACGGTCGGCGTCGTCGGCCTCGGCGGAACCGTGTTGAAGCGGGTGCGACATGCGACGGGGCATCCGCCGTCGGTCGAAGAGGCGGTGCAGATCAGTGCCGCCGTGATCGCGGGTATGCGTCCGGAGCTCGACGCGTCCTACCGCACTGTCGGCGTCGGCGTCGCGGTTCCCGGGCTCGTACGCGTCGAGGACGGCCTCGTGCGGCTGGCCCCGCACCTGCGATGGGAGGACGAACCGCTGGCCGCCATGCTCGCCGAAGCGACCGGCCTTCCGGTGCTCGCGGCCAACGATGCCCACCTCGGCACCATGGCGGAGAGCACCTTCGGGGCAGGACGGGGGCTTACCGACCTCATCTATCTCAACGGTGGCGCGAGTGGTATCGGCGGCGGCATAATCTCCGGCGGAAACTCCCTCGGCGGCGTTGCCGGCTACGCGGGGGAGCTCGGCCACACCCTGGTCAACAGCGTCGGAGTGCGCTGCCACTGCGGCGCGATCGGATGCTTGGAGACCGAGGCGCGGCGGGAGCACCTGCTGCAGGTGGTGGGGCTCACGGATGCCGATGCCGACGACCTGGAGACCGCCATCCTGGCCTCGACGGAGCCCGCGGTTCTCGCCGAGGTCCATCGCCAGCTCCGTTTCCTCGCCATCGCCCTACGGAACGCGATCAACACCCTGAACCCGCAACTCATCGTGCTTGGCGGGTTCCTCGGCACGCTCTACGCGGCCGCTCCCGGTGTTCTCGACGACCTCCTGGCAGAGCAGCCGCTCAAGGCATCCAGGGAGAGCGTGCGGGTGACCCGGGCCGAACTCGGCCGCGACCTGCTCATCATCGGCGCCGGTGAACTGGCCTTCCAGCCGCTTATCGCAGACCCCGCGGGATTTGTACCGCCCACGAGGGAATAGGCCGGTGTGAACGCGTTTTGTCGAATGTCCGAAATGACCCCGAACGATCACATCGATTGTGGCGGCTTCATTCGGCCATGGCTAGCGATGGGTCTGACAATCGCGAGGCAATCCGGCCTAATTGTTCTGAAAACGTTTTCTCACGCATCAGAGTCGATTTCGTCAGGAGTAACCACGAGTGACCACGTCAAAGACAAGGCGAATGGCAGTCGCCATCACGGATATGCGAGGCAAGTAGATGGGTCGAGTTGTGCGTGGTCGAGCGCGGCACGCTTTCGGACGCCGTCGGCATCGATCCGAGTGCGCGCCCGGAGGAGACCTCCGACGCGAACGTGCGACCCAAGGGGGAGCGCCTGGTGCTCAAGCGCCACTGGGAGGACGCAAAGATTGTGCCGATCCAGAACGGCGAGGGAGGGCATGGAGGAGGAGACCGGCTGCTTGTGCATGATGTATTCCGCGGCGCCGACGAGGATCCGCTTGGCCGCCCGGCTGACTTCCGCGACGGCATCCGAGCGGTTGCAGTCGGGATCGCCGGAAACGAATCGCTGGTGAGCGGCCAGGCTGTTTCGATCTCCGACCTCGGCATCATCCCGACCTGACGGGGGTTGGAATTGCGCTGACCCGCTAGCTCGGGGAGATGATGCCAGGGATGACGCCGCCACTCCAGCGAGAATGGCACCGCGCCAGGCGGCACCGATCATCTAGCGTGCGTGCATCCGTCGCCGCTCCGAAGGTGAAGGACCGTGCTGGGTCCAGCTGAGCGACGCGAACGGACGTTGCTACGCCTCGGTCCGCGAACCGGTTTCTCCGCCGCGAGCGGATCTCCGCCGCCAAGGAGATTCCCGGTGAGGTGTGCGAGCGGCTAACTTAGGCAGATGAGAATCCTCCTGGTCGGCGCCGGTGGCGTTGGCGATGCGATCGCGAAGATCGCCGCACGCCGCAGCTTCTTCGAAACGATAGTGGTCAGCGACTTCGACCTGGCGAAGGCAGAGAAGACGATCGCCTGGATCGAGGCGAAACACGGTCCGCAGGGCGGCCGATTCGTTGCCGCGCAGATCGACGCATCCGATCCCGACAACGTGACGGCTGTCGCCAGGGAACATCAGGCGACGCACGTGATGAACGCCGTCGAACCCAAGTTCGTGCCTACCGTCTTTGCGGGGGCACTCGCTGCTGGGGCCGACTATCTCGACATGGCGATGAGCCTGTCGGAGCCGCATCCAACCGATCCGCACAGCGAGACCGGGGTCAAGCTCGGCGACGACCAGTTCGCCCAGGCGCCCGACTGGGAGACCGCAGGGCGACTCGCGCTCGTGGGAATGGGCGTCGAACCGGGGCTGAGCGACGTCTTCGCACGCTACGCCGCCGACAGGCTCTTCAGTGAGATCGACGAGCTCGGCGTTCGCGACGGCGCCAACCTCGTTGTGCGCGACGCGGCGGGCAACGAGATCTTCGCACCATCCTTCAGCATCTGGACCACCATCGAGGAATGCCTCAACCCTCCGGTGGTCTGGGAGCGGGACAGAGGTTGGTACACGACCGAACCGTTCAGCGAACCCGAGGTCTTCGAGTTTCCTGAGGGCATCGGCGCCGTCGAGTGCGTCAACGTCGAGCACGAAGAAGTGCTGCTGATGCCGCGGTGGGTCGACGCGAAGCGGGTGACATTCAAGTACGGGCTCGGCAACGAGTTCATCGGCATCCTCAAGACGCTGCATCAACTCGGACTCGACAGGACTGTGCCGCTCACTGTGCGCTCGACGAACGGACCGGTCGAGGTCGCGCCGCGCGACGTCGTGGCGGCTGCACTCCCCGACCCGGCATCCATCGGACCGCGGATGAGCGGCAAGACCTGCGCAGGACTCTGGGTCACCGGTGCCGGAACCGACGGCGCTCCGCGATGCGTGTACCTCTATCACGTAGCCGACAACGAGTGGACGATGGCGGAATACGAGTCGCAGTGCGTCGTCTGGCAGACCGCGCTCAACCCGGTGATCGCACTCGAGCTGCTCGCCGCTGGGTCGTGGAAGGCCACCGGTGTCGTCGGCCCTGAGGCTTTCGACGCCTCCCTTTTCCTCGACCTCATGGCACGTCCGGAAGACGAGGGCGGGTACGGCCAGAGCTGGGGTCTTGAGGAGCGCACCGCCACCGACTGAGTCTCGCGAATCACGTGTCGCCGCAACTAGGCTGACGACATGTCGGATGCTGCTGCCCAGGTCGAAGCTGCCAGAAAAGCCCTCGCGGATGCCGAGGCGGCCCTCGCCGCCGAGAAAGCCGCCGAGAAAGCGGCCGCGGAAGCCGCCCCTGCGGCAAGCTCAAGGACTGCAGCAAGCTCAAGGACTGCAGCAAGCCCAGGAACCGCGGCAGGTCCGCTCAGCGCGGCGGCCATGGAGACCATCTGGGCCGGCTACGACTTCTCCGGTGAGGTGCTCGAAATCGGCGCGCTGGTGAACGGTGACGCACAGCCGAAGGTCCAGGTGCGCATCCCCGTCGCGATGCTCAACCGTCACGGACTCGTCGCGGGAGCCACCGGCACCGGCAAGACCCGCACCCTGCAGGTGCTCGCCGAGCAGCTCGCAGCGGCCGGTGTTCCCGTCTTCGCCGCCGACATCAAGGGCGACCTCTCCGGTGTAGCGACCCCCGGCACCGAGAGCGCGAAACTGACCGACCGTACGAGCGGAATCGGGCAAGCATGGACCCCCGCATCCTTCCCCACCGAGTATTTCGCGCTCGGCGGGGTCGGCAAAGGGGTGCCCGTGCGGGCGACGGTCTCCGGGTTCGGACCCCTGCTGCTCTCGAAGGTGCTCGACCTCAACTCGACGCAGGAGTCATCGCTCGGCCTCGTCTTCCACTACGCGTCGAAGGCTGGGCTCCCGCTCGTCGACCTCTCGGACCTTCGCGCGGTGCTCAGCTACCTCACCACCGACGAGGGCAAAGACCAGCTCAAGGATCTTGGCGGTCTTTCGGCGGCCACCGTCGGCGTGATCCTGCGCGAGCTGGTGACCTTCGCCGATCAGGGCGCCGACGTGTTCTTCGGCGAGCCGGAGATCGACACCGCCGACTTCCTACGCACCGCCGCCGACGGCCGGGGCGTCATCAGCCTGCTCGAGGTGCCGGGCGTGCAAGACAAACCGGCCCTCTACTCCACCTTCCTCATGTGGCTGCTCGCCGACCTCTTCAACGACCTGCCGGAGGTCGGCGACCTCGACAAGCCGAAGCTGGTGTTCTTCTTCGACGAGGCCCACCTGCTCTTCAAGAACGCGTCGAAGGACTTTCTCGACTCGATCACCCAGACGGTTCGCCTCATCCGCTCCAAGGGCGTGGGAATCGTCTTCGTGACGCAGACACCGAAAGACGTGCCGGGTGACGTGCTCGCCCAGCTCGGTTCGCGCATCCAGCACCAGTTGCGCGCGTTCACGCCGGATGATGTCAAAGCGCTCAGGGCGACAGTCTCCACCTATCCGAACTCCGACTACGACCTCGGCAGCGTGCTCACCCAGCTGGCGACCGGTGAGGCCGTCGTCACGGTGATGAACGAGAAGGGCGCTCCGACCCCGGTCGCCTGGACGCGGCTCCGCGCCCCACAGGGACTGATGTCGCCGACCGCGCCGGAGCAGATCGACGCCGCGGTCGCGGCATCCCCGCTGCTGCTTACATACGGCACCGCCATCGACAACGACTCGGCCAAGGAGATGCTCGGCCGCAAACTGGAGGCTGCCGCTCAGACTGCGGCGGCGACAGCGACCGCGGCACAGCAGGATGCCGCAACCAAAGCAACGCAGGCGGAGTACGAGCGGATGCTGCGCGAGGTGCAGAAATCGCAGCCGAAAGCTCCGAAGGCCAGCACACGCAAAGCGCCAGCACCCCGCGCGGAGAAGAACCCCCTCACCGACTTTCTCGGCTCCTCGGCTGGCAAATCCGTGATGAGCGTCGTCGTGAAGGGGATCTTCGGAACGTTGCGCCGGCGGTAAGACGCCGGAACCCTGCGGTCACGAAAGTCGCCACCTGGCCCTCCTCGGCACCTCGTTGGGGCCATATGGCGACTTTCGTGACCGTGAGTTGCGGCTCGCCAGGCTCAGGTGCCGTTGATCGGCAGGCCGAGCAGCAGCATCAACCCGAGCACGATCGCCACGCCGGCCGTGATCACCAGCGCGCCCGCGATGGCCGCCACCACCGGACGGTTCTCGAACCAGTACGCACTGCCTGGGTACCGCTCGAAGAACTCGTCGGCGGTGATGGCCTCTGTGGGCAGTTCGAGCTCTCCCTCGATCGAGGTCGCGACCGCGCGCATGGATTCCTCGGTCCAGAAGATTCCGCGCAAGCGCAACAGGCGCACGCCCTCGCGATCGCGCACGATGAGCTGGGGGAGGGTCTCGGCGGTGGAAGTGCTGTAGGTGTGCACGAGCACCATGCTCGCGACATCCGCGGTCAGGGAGATGGTGCGCGCACCGAAGAAGCTCCGCTCGACGATGGTGGTCGCTGTCACACCGACAAAAGTCGCGCGAAAAAGCAGGAACCCGATACCGCAGAGCAGCACGCAGAAGATCTCACCGTAGACGGCCACCGGCCATGATCCGTTCGGCAGGCCGAGAAAAAGAAGAGCGGTGAAGATCGGCAGCGGCACGATGAGCAGCGTCAGAAGGCCGCTGCGGATGAGGGCCGGCTTCGGACGTACGCGCACGACGTACGCGTGCGCGTCATCGACACCGGCCACAGGTCCCCCAAGGATCACCGCGCGGGAACACGGCTGAATGGATGGTTCAAGCGCTCCTAGTAGCGCCCTACTCTCGTCCGATTCCCGTCGACCGATGTATCCATGTACTGCACGGAGACGGGAGTTGCCATGCCCGATTCCGGTTACTGCTTCATTGCGTGTTGCGTGTTGCACGGAGAATGGGGGATTCGAACTTCCCAATGGGGGAGTGCTTGCACCCAACCTGCCGGTTACTGCTTCATTGCGTGTTGCGCGGAGAATGGGGGATTCGAACCCCCGAGGGCTTGCACCCAACACGCTTTCCAAGCGTGCGCCATAGGCCACTAGGCGAATTCTCCTGGCCGGCCGACCCGGTTCTGGGAACGGCCATGAAGAATCATACGGGATGAAGCCGGGCCGGGTGGATGCCGTGGTCACTACACGATTCCCGCCATCCGCGTCGGCACGGTAAACTCGTCACGGCTCCTCGCGTGGCGCCATCCAGGCCAACTCCCCCAGGACGGAAACGTAGCAAGGGTAACCGGGCTCTGGCGGGTGCGCGAGGGGTCGCTCACATTTTCGGGCCCACCCGCCGCGGGTAACCGGAGCCGCGCCTGTCGCACAGTTCAACACGGGTCATTGCGGCCATTTCGGGCTGACGCGTCGACCCGCCTCGGCCGCAATGGCCATGTCTGCGGGGTGGGAGCCTCACGCCGCCATCAGATAGACGTCGCGGTTGTCGATGCTCAGCACGCCGCCGCCGATCTCGCTCAGTGACGTCATCTCGAGCACAGCCACCTCGCCGAGTGCGAGTTCGCGGCTCACATCGTCGAGCAGGTCGCCGAGGGTGATGTCGAGGACCCGACAGACGGTGGCGAGGATCTCGGATGACGCTTCCTTGCGTCCACGCTCGATCTCCGACAGATAGGGGAGCGAGACGCGGGAGGCGATCGCGAGCTGTCGCAGGGTCTTGCCCTGCTCGAGGCGCAGGCGACGGAGCACATGTCCGATGGCGTGGCGGAGAAGCATGGTGGAGACTCCCGACTCTGATGGCTGGCTGCGTCTTCCCGCCAGACTACGGCGATCTCTCCTCAAGACGACACCCCCGCAACCCTCTTCTGCCCAAAGCAGAATCGGTGCGCGCAGAATCGGTGCGCGCAGAATCGGTTCTGCCGGTGGCAGATCTGCTCTCGGCAGACAAGCGGAACGAAGCATCCGCAGCGGCAGAACATGGAACGACATCCACGCGAAAGGACTTTCCCATGAGCGACGCCATGCCCGCCGACCAGGACCCGCGCATCTTCCAACGGCTACTCGACGAGCGCATCATCTTCCTCGGCACGGAGGTGACGGATGCTTCAGCCAACGAGGTCTGCGCCAAACTGCTGCTGCTCAACTCGGTGGCCCCTGACAAAGACATCTACCTCTACATCAATTCGCCGGGCGGATCGGTGACCTCGGGGTTTGCGATCTACGACACCATGAAATTCGTGCAGGCGGATGTCGCGACCGTCGCGTTCGGGTTCGCGGCGTCCATGGGCCAGTTCCTGTTGTCATCCGGAACACCGGGCAAGCGTTACGCCCTGCCGAATTCGAGCGTCGTGATGCACCAGCCACATGGTGGGTTCGGCGGTACCTCCGCAGACATCCAGACCCAGGCGAAGCAGATCCTGTTCTTTAAGCGGCGGATGGCGCAACTCACCAGCGCGCAGACCGGCAAGACGCTGGAACAGATCACCGAGGATGCCGACCGGGACCGCTGGTTCACCGCCGAGGAAGCACTCGAATATGGCTTCGTCGATCACCTGGTGACGACGGCGCGCGGTATCACCGCCTCGTAGCCCGGCGAAAAATCAGGCGGCGGCGAACCGCTTGGCCGAGCGGGCTTTCGCCTTCTCCGCCTGAGCCCGGTCGGCATCTGCGAAATCGCCACAAACGATTGGCATCGACTGGGTCTACTCATCCGCACGAAACTTAGGCGTCGCACATCCGCGGACCCTAGGCTGGCCAGGTGGCTCGCAGCATCTACATCACCTCCGTCGAGGGGCACGCCGGAAAGTCGACCATCGCCCTCGGCGTACTCGACACCCTGAGTCATGAGACCGAGAGAGTCGGGGTCTTCCGGCCGGTGGCCCGCTCGAGCGAGAGCCGTGACTATGTGCTCGAGATGCTGCTCGCCCACGATGGTGTCGACCTCGACTACGACGAGTGTGTCGGGGTCAGCTATGAGGATGTGCACCAGGATCCGGATGCCGCCCTCAGCGAGATCGTCTCCCGCTATAAGTCGGTCGAGCGCCAGTGCGACGCCGTGGTCATCCTCGGGTCGGACTACACGGATGTCGGCAGCCCGACCGAGTTGAGCTTCAACGCCCGCATCGCCGCCAACCTCGGAGCCCCCGTGCTGCTGGTGCTCGGCGGCCAGTCCTCCGACGAACACGGCAGTCGGAGCCCTGACGACATGCGGCAGATTTTCGGCCTGGCCCGCCAGGAGTTGGAGAGCGCACATGCCCAGGTGCTCGGCGTCATCGCCAACCGGGCCGACCCCGACCGTCTCGACGACATCGTCGCAGCGCTCGGTATCGACGCTGGCCGGGCTCCGGTGTGGGCCATTCCCGAAGACCGGTTCCTCATTGCACCGAGCGTCGCCTCCCTCATGGGAGCTGTCGATGGCACCCTGTTCCGCGGTGATCCGGCGCTGCTCGGACGTGAATCGCTGGGGGTCGTCGTCGCGGCGATGTCCATGGAGAACGTGTTGACCCGGCTGATCGAGGGCGGCGTCGTGGTCGTGCCTGGCGATCGGTCCGACGTTCTGCTCGCCGTGCTGATGGCGCACGCAGCCGAGACCTTCCCCTCGCTCTCCGGCATCATCCTCAACGGTGGTTTCGAGATACTGCCGCAGATCGCGCTGCTCATCGACGGTCTCGACAACTCGCTGCCCATCATCCGCAACAAGCTCGGCACCTATGACACGGCGCTACGCATCACGCAGACTCGCGGGCGCCTCGCCGCCGACTCGCAGCGCAAGTACGACACGGCTCTCGCCCTGTTCGAGCAGCACGTCGACGCGGATGTGCTGCTGCGACTCCTCGACGTGAGTCGGTCGGATGTCGTCACGCCCCTGATGTTCGAATACGATCTCCTCGACCGCGCTCGCGCCGACCCACAGCACATCGTGCTGCCGGAGGGAGGGGACGACCGCATCCTCCGCGCGGCGAGCACCCTGCTGCGTCGCGGGGTGGCACGTCTCACGATCCTCGGCGAGGAGACGGAGATCCGCGCCCGTGCTACCGAGCTCGGGCTCGACATCACCGAAGCGACCATCCTGAGTCCGCTCGATCCTGAACTGCGCGAACGCTTCGCCGAGGAGTATGTCCGGCTGCGCTCGCACAGGGGCGTGCAGTTGGAGGAGGCGCGCGAGACGGTCACTGATGTCTCCTACTTCGGCACGATGATGGTGCACCTCGGTCTCGCCGACGGCATGGTGTCGGGCGCCGCGCACACGACGGCTCACACCATCCGTCCCGGTTTCGAGATCATCAAGACGGATCCCGGCGTCTCCATCGTTTCGAGCGTCTTCCTGATGTGTCTCGAAGACAGGGTGCTCGTCTACGGGGACTGCGCGGTGAACCCCGACCCGAACGCCGAACAGCTCGCCGACATCGCGATTTCCTCCGCCACCACGGCTAACCAGTTTCGGATCGAACAGCGCATCGCCATGCTGTCGTATTCGACGGGGGAGTCGGGCGCGGGAGCCGATGTCGACAAGGTGCGTTCCGCAACCGAGATTGTGCGCACGCGGCGCCCAGACCTCAAGGTCGACGGCCCCATTCAGTACGACGCGGCCGTCGACGCCTCAGTCGGTAGGTCGAAGATGCCGGACTCCGAGGTCGCCGGTCGCGCCACGGTGTTCATCTTCCCCGACCTCAATACCGGCAACAACACCTACAAAGCGGTGCAGCGCAGTGCGGGTGCGGTGGCGATCGGCCCGGTCTTGCAGGGACTTCGCAAACCGATCAACGACCTGTCGCGGGGTGCACTCGTGCAGGACATCGTCAACACCGTCGCCATCACAGCCATCCAGGCGCAGGCTCTGGATGCCGCAATCGGAAGCCCCTCATGACCCAGGTCTTCGTCGTCAACTCGGGTTCCTCCTCCATCAAGTACCAGTTGATCGATGTGGAGACCGAGGAGTCGGTGCTAAGCGGACTGGTCGAGCGGATCGGCGAACCAGGCTCGGATGTGCCTGACCACGAAGCGGGCATGCGCCGGGTGCTCGAAACCCTCGGCACGGAACACCAGATCGCCGCCGTCGGTCATCGCGTTGTCCACGGCGGATCGCTCTTCGACAGTGCAACGCTGATCACCGACGGGGTCGAAGCGCAGATCGACGAACTGTCGGCGCTCGCACCGCTCCACAACCCGGCGAACCTGCTCGGCATCCGCGCGGCTCGTCAGGCGCTGCCAGACGTGCCGCATGTCGCCGTCTTCGACACCGCCTTCCACCAGACGCTGCCGCCCGCGGCCTACACCTACGCGATCGACGCGGAGCTGGCGGCGAAGCATCATGTGCGCCGCTACGGTTTTCACGGCACCTCACATAAGTACGTATCAGAACAGGCCGCGCGCTTTCTCGGTCGGCCGCTCGCCTCGTTGAAGATCATCGTGCTGCACCTCGGCAACGGTGCATCGGTCGCGGCGATCGACGGCGGAATCTCCGTCGAGACCAGCATGGGGATGACGCCGCTCGAGGGCCTGGTGATGGGAACCCGCTCCGGCGATATCGACCCGGCCGCGCTCATCCACCTGCACCGCCAGGCCGGGCTCGGCTTCGACGAACTCGACGAACTGCTCAACCGGCGCAGCGGCCTGCTCGGCCTCACTGGCAACGGCGACATGCGCGACGTGCAGGATGCCGCATCCAGAGGTGACGAGTTCGCAGAAGCCGCGCTCGCCGTGTACCGCCATCGCGTGCGCCGGTATATCGGTGCGTACATCGCCCATCTCGGCGGTCTCGACGCTCTCGTCTTCACCGCGGGAGTCGGCGAGAACAACGCCCTGCTGCGGCGTCGCACCCTGGCGGGGCTCGAGTTCCTCGGCATCCACGTCGACAACGACCGCAACGAGCTCGTGTCGAAGCAGGCCCGCCACATCTCGCCCGAGGGTGCGCCTGTCGCGGTACTGGTGATCCCCACCAATGAAGAGCTGGAGATCGCGCGGCAGACAGCGGCGCTGCTCTAGTCGCACTGGGTCATGACTCGGCTGAGACGTGGGTGAGCGCTCGCCGGCGCGCGTTCTCCTCGCGGCGGAGTTATCGTGTCGCGGACGCCAGCACAACTCGGTCCGCGAGGGGCTATCCCCGCCACCGCGCGACTGATCGGAGCCGCGCCCTCTGTTTCGCTTCTCCGGAGGATTCCGCTCTGGTGAGGTCGCGACCGGGCCATCAGGTCCCGCGGCACGCAAGCTCCGGAGAAACGTTGCAATGCGCGTGGCGAGGCGGACCGGAACCCGCGAACTCGAACCCTCGACGATCGCTAGGGAATGCAGCCAGCTACAGCGCCGCGAGCGCCTCGGCGATCGGAAGCCCGCCGCCGGTCGCCTCGAACTGGCGGTGGATGCCGCTGCCGTCGGTGAGTAGAGCGACGATGATCGCGGCCACATCCGCACGGGGAATGCTGCCGCGAGCGATCCGTTCACCGACCGTCACGCTGCCCGAGCCCGCAGTGTCGGTGAGGCCGACGGGACGCACGATCGTCCAGTCGAGGTCGCGTTGCTTGACCGCGGCATCGGCCTCGCCCTTCGCGGACAGGTAGACCTGGAAGGCATCTCCCGAGGGGTCGCCTTCGTCAGCGCCGGCGCTCGACACCACGATGAATCGGCGCACTCCGGCGGCCACCGCGGCGTCGGCGAGAAGAATGGCGCCGTCACGGTCCAGGCTGAGCTTGCGGGCATTGCCGCTGCCATTACCGGCGCCGGCCGCGAAGACGGCGGCGTCTGCCCCGGACAGAACGGTCACGACATCCGCGACTGTACTGTTCTCGAGGTCGAGCACAACGGCTTCAGCACCGGCGGCGGCGAGATCGGATGACTGGTCGGAATTACGGATGAGGCCCACCGGTTGGTGTCCGGCATTCGCCAGTTGTCGCGACAGCAGCATGGCGATTTTGCCGTGACCTCCGGCGATGACGATTCTCATCTGTCAAGGCTACGTCGCCGGAGTGCAGCCGCCCTGTGCCGCTGGCGAACAGGGACGCCTGGTCGGTGGTGCCGGGTAGTCTTGACGCGTGGTCACCGCCCTGTATCGCCGTTATCGGCCAGAGAATTTCGCCGAGTTGATCGGGCAGTCGCAGGTGACCGATCCGTTGCGCACGGCGCTGCGCAACGACCGGGTCAATCACGCCTATCTCTTCTCCGGCCCACGCGGGTGTGGCAAGACCACGTCGGCCCGCATCCTCGCCCGTTGCCTCAACTGCGTCGAGGGTCCGACCGATACTCCCTGCGGCGTCTGCCCTTCGTGTGTGGAGCTCAGTCGCGACGGCGGAGGGTCGATGGACGTCGTCGAGATCGATGCCGCGAGTCACAACGGTGTCGACGACGCCCGCGACCTGCGTGAGCGTGCCGTCTTCGCGCCCGCCCGCGATCGCTACAAGATCTTCATCCTCGACGAGGCGCACATGGTCACGCCTCAGGGCTTCAACGCGCTGCTCAAGATCGTGGAAGAGCCGCCGGAGCACGTCAAATTCATCTTCGCGACGACCGAGCCCGAGAAGGTCATCGGCACCATCCGTTCGCGTACGCATCACTACCCGTTCCGTCTGGTGCCTCCTGCCCAGATGCTCGAATACGTGCAGCAGCTCTGCGACAGCGAGAAGGTGAATGTCGAGGCCGGCGTTCTGCCACTCGTCGTGCGTGCCGGTGGCGGCTCGGTTCGCGACACGCTCTCCCTGCTCGACCAGCTCATCGCCGGGTCCGAGGGGTCGTCCGTGCAGTACGAGCGGGCGGTCGCGCTGCTCGGGTACACGCACGGCGCACTGCTCAGCGAGGTCATCGACGCGATCGGGGCCAGGGATGCGGCCGCCGCGTTCGCGTCGATCGACAGGGTCATCCAGACCGGCCAGGATCCACGCCGCTTCGTCGAAGACCTGCTCGAACGCCTGCGCGACCTGATCATCGTCAGTGCCACCACGGATGGCGCAGCCGCCGTACTCCGCGGTATCCAGCAAGACGAACTGGACCGCATGGCCGCGCAGGCTGCGCAGTTCGGCACGGCAGAACTCAGCCGGGCGGCGGATGTCGCCAACGCAGCCCTCACCGAGATGACGGGCGCCACGTCGCCTCGCCTGCACCTCGAACTCATGATCGCGCGCGTGCTCGTGCCGGCCAGCGACGAATCCGAGCGCGGAGCCCTCGCCAGGGTCGAACGCCTCGAGCGGCGCGTCGGTGTGGAGGCCCCGGGTGCCGGTGTTGCGGCACCCGCTGCGCCTCGTGCGCCCGCACCCGCTGCTGCCGTACCGGCGGCTGCTCCGACCGCCCCCGCAGCCCCGCCAACAGGACCGCCGGCCGCCGACATCGGAACTCTTTCTGGTGAGGAGGCATCCGGGTCAGTGTCTCCTGGCGTAGAGTCGGTGTCTCCTGCGTCGGTGTCTCCTGCGCCTGTCGAACCCCGGACTGCCGCTGCGCCTCCCTCATCCGTCGAGATCAAGCCGGTGAGCCTCCAGCAGGTGAAAGACTCCTGGCCGGAGATCCTCGAGGCTGTCGAGAAAGCCAAGCTCAGCGCCTGGATGGTCGTCTTCACCGCCAAGCCGCTCGAGTTGCGGGAGGGCTCTGTGCTCGTGCTGTCGTTCCCGAGCCAGAACGATGTCGATGCTCTCAAACAGCAGGCGGCGCCCGGCGAGGGCGTTGCCGACTACTTCAAGCAGGCCGTCTTCGACGTGCTCGGCTTCCGTCCACTGCTGATCGCCAAGGTTGAGGCGAGTCGTCCCGTCGTGCAGGAGGCGCCTCCGGAGCCGACCGAACCGGATGTCGAGCCTCCCGTTCCTTCAGGAACCACCTGGGAGACCGTCGTCGTCACCGACTCCGAGCCTGAGACCAAGCGAGTGCCCGAGACCAAGCGAGTGCCCGAGACCAAGCGAGTGCCCGAGACCAAGCGAGTGCAGGAGGCGTCGAAGGCACCAACCCCCGCGCCGGTGGCTGCACAGGTCCCAGAAGCGCAGAAGGTCGACGAGACGGTCGCAGAGCCGCCGATGGTGCAGAGGCCGAGCAACCCCGGTGACAAGCAGCGCTACGGCGAGGCAGTCGTGCGCGAGATCCTCGGTGCGAGTTTCATCGAAGAGCAGGTTGTCACACCGCGCGTGACGCCGCAGGAGCAGTAGGCCATGTACGACGGAATCGTGCAGGAACTCATCGACGAACTCGGGCGCCTCCCCGGCATCGGCCCGAAGTCGGCCCAGCGCATCGCCTTCCACATCCTGCAGACCGAATCCTTCGATGTCGGACGACTCTCCGAGCTGCTGCGCGACGTGAAAGACAAGGTGCGTTTCTGCGACATCTGCGGCAACGTCACCGAGCAGGAGACCTGCAACATCTGCCGCGATCCACGGCGCTCGCCGGCCACCATCTGCGTGGTGGAGGAGGCGAAGGATGTCGTAGCCATCGAGCGCACCCGCGAGTTTAAAGGCCTCTACCACGTGCTCGGTGGCGCCATCAGCCCGATTGACGGCATCGGACCGGATGATCTCCGCATCCGCCAGCTCATGCAGCGTCTCGCCGACGGAACCGTCATCGAGGTCATCATCGCAACCGACCCCAACCTCGAGGGGGAGGCCACCGCCACCTATCTTTCGCGCATGCTCATGCATCTCGACCTGAGGGTCACCCGCCTCGCATCCGGCCTGCCGGTCGGCGGCGATCTGGAGTATGCAGACGAAGTCACCCTCGGGCGCGCCTTCGAGGGGCGCCGACTCGTCGAGAACTGACGCTCGACGAGCACCTCGGCTCCGACGTAACGCAGGGTTGTGGGCCAGTAGAATTGTCGACTGGGCTCGAACCCGGCCCATCCCACCTGCCGCAGGAGAACACGATGAGCTTGATCGTACAGAAGTACGGTGGCTCCTCGGTGGCCGACGCCGAGAGTATCAAGCGCGTCGCCAAGCGCATCGTCGAAACCCGTAAAGCGGGCAACGATGTGGTGGTCGTCGTCTCAGCGATGGGCGACACCACCGACGAACTCGTCGACCTCGCCAACGAAGTCACACCTCTGGCGTCCGGCCGAGAACTCGACATGCTGCTCACCGCTGGCGAGCGCATCTCGATGTCGCTGCTCGCCATGGCAATCAAGAGCCTCGGCCAGGAGGCGCGCTCCTACACCGGCAGCCAGGCCGGCATGATCACGGATGCCAAGCACGGCAGCGCTCGCATCGTCGATGTCTCCCCGACCAGGGTGCGTGCAGCACTCGACGCGGGAGCGATCGCCATCGTCGCCGGCTTCCAGGGCTTCAACCGCGGCACAGGAGACATCACCACTCTCGGCCGCGGCGGATCAGACACCACAGCCGTCGCACTCGCCGCAGCTCTCAACGCCGATGTCTGCGAGATCTATACCGACGTCGATGGCGTGTTCACCGCCGATCCACGGGTCGTGCCGAATGCCCGCAAGGTAGACCGCATCACCAGCGAAGAGATGCTGGAGCTCGCTGCTGCCGGGGCCAAGGTTCTCTATATTCGCGCCGTGGAATATGCGCGTCGCCACGGCGTTACGCTTCATGTACGCTCCTCGTTCAATAACAATGAGGGCACGCTGGTGGTCAATCCGACAGAGGGAGAGAGCGTGGAAGAGCCAATCATTTCCGGTGTCGCTGCTGATTTGAGCGAAGCCAAGATCACGATCGTCGGCGTCCCAGACGTACCGGGCAAGGCGGCGCAGATCTTCACCCTCGTGGCATCCACCGAGGCCAATATCGACATGATCGTGCAGAACGTCTCTACGGCCGCCACCGGTCTCACCGACATCTCTTTCACCCTCCCCAAATCGGATGGCGCGAAGGTTCTGAAGGCGTTGGAAGACAACAAGGAGATGGCGGGCTTCGACTCTCTTCAGTACGACGACCAGATCGGCAAGCTCGCCCTGGTCGGCGCGGGTATGCGCACCAACGCCGGGGTCTCAGCCAAACTCTTCACCGCGCTGTTCGAGGCGGGTATCAACATCGAGATGATCTCCACCAGTGAGATCCGCATCAGCGTGGTCACCCGCGCGGACACCATCGACGAAGCAGTTCGCGTGGTCCACAGTGCCTTCGGCCTGGACGGCGACGAAGAGGCCCAGGTTCACGGAGGTACCGGACGATGAGTGCTGCAGTCAGAATCGGCGTCGTCGGCGCCACCGGCCAGGTCGGAGCTGTCGTGCGTCGCCTGCTCGAGGAGCGCGACTACCCGGTCGCCGAGATCCGCTACTTCGCGTCCGCACGTTCCGCCGGCACCACGCTGCCCTGGAGGGGCACGGATGTCGTGGTCGAGGATGCCGCGACCGCCGATCCCACAGGCCTCGACATCGCGATCTTCTCCGCGGGTGCCAGCACGTCGAGGGCCCAGGCACCGCGGTTCGCGGCAGCCGATGTGCTCGTGATCGACAACTCGTCCGCCTTCCGCATGGACCCGGAGGTTCCGCTGGTCGTCAGCGAGGTCAACCCGCACGCGATCGCCGAGGCTCGCAAGGGCATCATCGCGAACCCGAACTGCACGACTATGGCGGCCATGCCGATCCTGAAGGTGCTAGATTCCGATGCCGGCCTGCAGCGACTGATCGTGAGCACCTACCAGGCCGTCTCCGGCGCGGGTCTTGCCGGCGGCAAGGAGCTGCTCGACCAGGCGCGGGCCGCGGTCGGCCAGGACGTCATCGCTCTCGTGCACGACGGCAGTGCCGTCACCTTCCCCGAGCACTCCACCTTTCCGGAGACCATCGCTTTCGACGTCATCCCCTTCGCCGGCAACCTCGTCGACGACGGACTGTTCGAGACGGATGAAGAGAAGAAGCTGCGCAACGAGAGCCGCAAGATCCTCGAGTTGCCGGACCTGCTCGTCAGCGGCACCTGCGTGCGCGTGCCGGTCTTCACCGGGCACTCTCTCTCGATCAATGCCGAGTTCGCGAACCCCCTGAGCGTCGAGCGCGCGAGGGAACTGCTCGCGGATGCCCCCGGAGTCGTTCTTACGGACGTGCCAACGCCCCTCAAAGCTGCGGGCACGGACCCGTCCTACGTGGGTCGCATCCGCCAGGACGAGGGCGTGCCGAACAACCGAGGACTCGCGCTCTTCATCAGCAACGACAACCTGCGTAAGGGCGCCGCGCTCAACGCTGTGCAGATCGCGGAGCTCGTCGCAGCCGGCCTCGTTCGGGCGTAGTCTCTGGCGAACGGCGAACGGCGAACGTTTGCCCTAGTGGGCCCGTC
This sequence comes from Glaciihabitans sp. UYNi722, assembly GCF_040549465.1. Classification (NCBI taxonomy): domain Bacteria; kingdom Bacillati; phylum Actinomycetota; class Actinomycetes; order Micrococcales; family Microbacteriaceae; genus Glaciihabitans; species Glaciihabitans sp. UYNi722. Next base: position 196,486 of record NZ_JBEPTL010000005.1, read on the forward strand.
AACAGGACGGATGCCGAAGTCGGTCCCATGAACAGGACCTCCCGTATGACCGGTGCACTGGGTCCTGTCGAGCGGACGGTTCATCCGGGCCTGGCAGCCCGGTTCAGGCGGCCCGGACTAACAGGCCTTCTCACGCGGCACGCCCCGGCCGTCCGCGGGCGAGTCCGCTCGCAACAACGTCCAAACACCAGGGCAGCTCGAACATGACCTGGGAATAGCTGAACCGGGCTGATCCGTATTTGTTGCGGGCGGCGTTGCCGTCGCGACGGCGGTCGCGAGTCTGGTTGGCGACGCCGTCATGATGTTCTCCACTGTCGCATTCGACGATGAACCAGCCATCGACCAACGCATCCACATCTCCGACCTCCCGGATGTGCACTTGGGTCTCTACTCGATAGCCTTTCCGGGGCGAATTCAGGTGGTGGTCGCAACACCGGCTTGATTTGACGGATTCAAGAGTAGCTCGGTGAGGACTTCGGCGGGGGTGTGGTAGCCGTGGCGTTTTCGTGGTCGCGCATTGAGTTCCGCGGCAACGTTGGCGAGGATCCCGGGCCCGTGAAACGAAAGATCAGT